>CANPYN010000014.1 GCA_947588635.1 uncultured Clostridia bacterium | reverse complement strand
TGAAAAATTTGACAAAAAAATTAAGCATTTTTAATGCTTACAAAGATTTTTTAATTATGAAAGTGTCAAACTTCCGTGTTTTTCTACTGTCATATATAAAAACCTCCATTCGAGCATTTATGCTCCAATTAATATGATGTTTTTATATTTTCCAAAAATGCTAAAAATATGTAAGAAAAAAATAAAAAAATATTACATTTATATTACAATTGGATTACAATTCCATGAAAAATATTGACATTAAACAATATTAGTATAAAATAATAGTGAAAAAAATATTATATTAGAAATTTTTGCCATAAGATGAGAAATATACAAGTATCAAAAAAATAAAAAAATATAAAATATAAAAGAAAAATAAAAAAATAAGGAGAAAATAATGTCAAAATGTTTAGGACTATATATTGAAAATAATATAATTAAATATGCAACAGTCTCTAAAGAACATGACAATTTTAAGGTTGAAGCATTTGGAATAAAGTTTTCTGACAATATTGATGAATCTGTTAAGCAAATTGTGAATGAAACATATAGTTATAAAGTTCCAATCAGTACAAATTTATCTGAAGAACAATATACTTATTCAGAACTTTTTAGCTTGCTTAATCAAAAGGATTTAAATAAGGCAGTAAAAACTGAATTTGAGTATTTTTGTGATGAAAACCACAAAAATTATAATGCATTAGAATTTAGAAATTTATTAATACCAAATTCAGATGACAAAGATAAAGTTACGAGTTTGTATGCATATACAGAAAAAACAGATATAGTAGGAAAGACTCAATTATTGTCTGGATTTAAAGTAAATAATATATCTCCATTACCAATCAGTATATCAAACTTAATTGGTAAGGAAGATAATAAAAATAAGATAATATTAAATATAGAAAATAGTACATCTGCTACTTTTATAGTTAATGGAAAAGTTACTAAAGTAAGCTTAATAGATGTAGGAATGAAAGAAATATTTAATAATATTATAACAAAAGAAAATTCGTATGCTAAGGCTTATGAAATTTGTAAAAGTACTACAATATATACTACACAAGGTAGAAACCTTCAAATAGAAGAAAATGAATATATTGAAGATATTATGCCAGTGTTATATAAAATAGTAGAAGAATTAAAACAGATTATTACAGATAGTAAATTAGATATAAGTGCAATATATTTAACAGGTTTGGCAACTTCAATTAATAATATTGATTTATATTTTGAAGAGAATTTTCCTGAAATGCAATGTGAAATATTATCACCATTTTTTATTAAAAAATCTAATATAAAATTGAATATAAAAGATTATATAGAAGTAAATTCTGCAATAGCTTTAGCTTTACAAGGATTAGGAGTTGGAAATAAGGAAATAAACTTCAAAAATAGGGGATCATTTGATTCACTAAAAGAATTATTAACAATGGAAATTGGAAAACCAAGCAATAAGAACAGTTCTATTTCAAATATTACAGAAAAATTAAAAAATTCATTTAAAGAAGATTTTTCTAAACCATTAGATAGAATTGAAAAAAATATGATAAGATTTGCAGGGGGTATATTAATTTTAATATTAGTATATGGAGGATTATCTGCATTTATTGTAAATCAGATTGATAAAAAAGAAACTGAAATACAAGCTTTTATTGAAGATTCACAAACAAAAATATCGGATATATCAAACAATACAAGACTTGTTAATGAAAGAACTACACAATACAATTCTATGGTTGAAAAAATAAATGAAGCAAATGATAAACTTACACAAAGCTATGCAAAGAAAAATGTCCTTCCAAATTTCTTAACAGAAATAATGTTTAATATACCAAAAGAAGTACAATTATTATCTATACAAAATTCAAGCGGTAAAAAGATAACAATGAGGGCACAATCAAAAGAATATGAACAATTAGGATACTTCATAGCAAAAATAAAAAATGAAGGAATATTAACAGATGTAACTGCTACATCAGGCGAAAGACAAGGAGACTTTATACTAGTTACTATAGAAGGTAATTTACCATATTAAGATTAAACCTAGAAGGAGAGTATCGTGAAAAAAATATTAATATCAATTTTAATTATATTATTAATAATTTTAGCTTATTTTGGACTTGCCAAAGGAATGAACTTTTTAGGTATAAAAAGTATCAGTTCTATAAAAGAAGCAAGTAGTAAACTAGAAAATGACTTCAATAGTGCAAACGAGCTTTCTAATAAAACATATCCAACTGAAGTAGAAGGATTAGATGAAGCTATAAAAAAATTAAAAATTAGTAAACAAGAATATGAAAATAAAAGTGCACACAAAAATGGAGACGACTTAATTGGAGATATTGAAGTTAAAACATATAAAATACATTATTTATGGACAATACTAGGAAATTATAGAAAAGATAGAGGCGTTCAATCATTAAATTTAGACCTAAAATCTACACAAACTGAAGATGTTTATGATTTAGAATTTACATTATTGGGAAGTTATACAAGCATTACAGATTTTTTATATGATATAGAAAATGACGAAGAGTTAAATTTCGAAATTAAAAACTTTAGTATTTCGTCTGAAATACCAACTACTAATAATGAAAAGAAGAATGAGGCAAATAGCGAAAACAACAATACAGAAGAAAATAACAATACAACAGAGACAGAACAAAATAATAATACATCTGAAACAGAACAGAATAATACTTCTGACTCATCTAAAGAAGAGAAAAAAACTAAAAATGATGGGATAACTCTTCAAGCAAAATTCA
Source organism: uncultured Clostridia bacterium (assembly GCA_947588635.1). Taxonomy (GTDB): domain Bacteria; phylum Bacillota; class Clostridia; order TANB77; family CAG-508; genus CAG-452. The sequence goes on along the minus strand of CANPYN010000014.1, from coordinate 26,190 downwards.
CAGTGGAAAATATAGGAATTACTTTAGATTAGATAATAGGAGGAAATAATGGTAAAGTCAATTATTAAAGAAGCAGGAATTGTTATATTGATTTTAATAGCAGTGATTTTGGTTCTTACGGTTATATTTTATGAATATATTCCAAATAATAAAACAGTACCAATTAAACTAGAAGCATATACTATTCCAGAAAATATAAAACAAGAATTACAAGTTTCTACTGAAGAACAGAATATAGTTAGATACTATATTGATAGTACGGATTTAGACTTGTATGAATCTACAAATGATTATGATAAAGGAAAAGCAAATCCATTTGCAGATTATAGCGAAACTGCAACTCAAAATACAACAAACAATACAAATAACGAAAGTTCATCAAATAAAAACAATACTGAAAACAAAACAGAAAATAACAATAGTGTTGCAAATAATAGTTCAGATAATGATGATGCAAATGGTTCAGATAAAAAAGAGGTGTTTATTAATACACCAGGTAAAAATTATTGATATTATTTATTAAAATAATATATATATAATAAAATAAAGGAGGGAAACAAATGATGAAAGAACAAAAAGGTATTACTTTAATAGCTTTAGTAATAACCATTATAGTTATGTTAATATTAGTTGCTGTTTCTGTAACAATAGCATTAAAAGGAGGTTTATTTGATACAGCTAAAAAAGCAAGTAATGAAACAAAAGCAGCAAGAGATAATGAATTAAACTTATCAAATGGACAAGTAACAATTGATAGCCAACCATATAATAATATTAATGAATTTGTTGACGCTAAACCAGAATAATAATTTTGGATAAGTCATATTAAAATATAAAAATAATATTTGCATAATGGGCATATGCATTAAAAATGTATATGCCTAAAATACTATAAAAGGAGTATGAATTTGGAAATAATAATATACTTTTTAATTTTTATAATGGGTGCTTTTTTTGGAAGTTTTTTTTCATTAGCTGTGTATAGAATACCAATAAAACAAAGTATAATGCATGGCAGATCATATTGTCCAAAATGTAACCACAAATTAAGTTTTATAGATTTAATACCAGTATTTAGCTATATTGTACTTGGCGGAAAGTGTAGATATTGCAAAGAAAAAATAAGAGGAAGATATATAGCATTAGAAATTCTTTCTGGTTTAATATTTCTTTTATTTGCAATTTCTTTAAAAATCAATATATATCAATTAGAAATAGAAAAATTAATATATTTTGCTTTTGGAATATTATTTATTTCTACTTTATTTATAATTGGTGAAATTGAAAGAGAAAATCATACAATTTGTGGACCTGTGTTGTTATTTGGTTTAATATTAGAAGGTTTATATATAATATATTTATATGTATTACATTTTAGTATATATAGATATGTGATATATTTATTTATAATGCTAATATTAACTATAATAAATACAGTAAGATTAAAAATAAAAGGAGAAGAATTGTATTCAATGCAAATTCTAATATTGTGTTGTTACATATTAATTTTTATTACAGAAGAATTAGTTGTATTAAGTATTATTACTACACTACTATTAATAGCTTTGAATCAAATGGCTTTAAATAAAAATAACAAAGATATAATAAAATCAAAAAATCAGAATATATGTATAGGATTTTATCTATGTTTTACTAATATTATTATGCTGATTTTGCAAAGTTATATTATTACAATTTAGATATAAATGCTCAAATGGAGGATTTTATGAGAAAGAAAATATTAAAAGAACAGAAAGGATTTGCTGGCTCAGATGCCTTAATTTCTGTATTGATTATTACATTATTTGCAGGTTTAATTGCTACAATTTCGTACAACATATACTTATCTAATACTTCGGTTAAAAGAATGAGTAAAGCTACAGGATATATAGTTGATATGTTTGAATATATAGATAAAACATATTATGATGAAGTTACAAAAGACAATTTAAAAAAATATTTTAATGATAAATACAATGAAGAGGCAAAAATGATAGATGATGGAGAAGACGCAAACTCTCCTTATACAGCAACATTAGAGGTTACAAAATACAACGAAACAGAGGGCAATCAAGATAAAAAAGATTTAGTAAAAGAAATAAAGATGACAGTAAAGTATAAGTTAGGAAGCAAAGAACAAAAAATAGAAATGTCGACAGTAAAAACTAAAGAAACTAATGTATATGAATATTAATATTATAATTGGTAATTTTATGTAAAAGACTAAAAGATATATAAAAACCAAAAGAAGTATATTATAATAAATATATGGAACATCTTATAATTAAAATAATTGTAATACAGTTTAAAGGAGGAAATGTAAAATGGATAACAGAAGAAGAGGACCCATTGGTATCGAATTAGTTAAAAGAGGAATAGTCAATGAAGAAGATATAAACAAAGCTTTAGATTATCAAAGAGAATATCCAGATATGAAAATAATTGATATAATACATAAATTAGAATTATGTGATGAGTATATATTAGTAGAAGCTTTAGGAGATATACTAGATGAAAAATCAATATTACTAACCCAAAGTAATATAAAGTTAAACGTTTCGGATTATATATCGATAGATGTTGCAAAGAAAAATAAAGCAATTCCTTTTGATATAATAGGTAATAAAATAAAAGTATGTTTTGCAGATGTTTTAAATAAAAAGGCGGTAGATACAGTAAGGTTAATTCTTTTAAATAGAGGCCTTATTATGGAAAGGTATGTTACATTTGAAAAAAATATTAATACAATTTTAGAGTCATTAGAGGGAAGTGTATCTGATAATATAAATTCAACTGGAGATACTATAGGATTAGTTGATACTATTATAAAAACTGCAATAAAAAAGAGAGCAAGTGATATACATATAGAACCAATGGAAGATTCTATAAGGGTAAGATACAGGATTGACGGAGAACTTATAAGTGCAGCAAAACTTCCTAAAGAACAACAATCTCAAATAATAGGAAGATTAAAAGCAATCTCAAATATGTATCAAGAAAAACAAGAATCACAAGATGGTAGAATTGTTACATATCCAGATTATAATATTCGTGTATCTTCACAGAAGAATATACATGGTGAAAAATTTGTATTAAGATTACTTAAGAAAAATCTTAATATTAGAGGACTTTCAGATTTAGGATTTCCACAAGATGATAGTAATATAAAATCAAGTTTTAATAAAAGAAATAGTATTACAATAATTGCAGCACCAACTGGTGAAGGAAAAACAACAACTTTATATAGTATAATAGATTATTTAGATAGACCAGAAATTAATATTACTACAATTGAAGACCCTGTAGAAATTCGTATACCTGGATTAAACCAAATAGAAATAAACGAAAAATTAAGATTTGCAGATTCATTAAGAACTGTTTTAAGACAAGACCCAGATATTATATTACTTCGGAGAAATAAGAGATAAAGAAACTGCAGAAATTGCATTTCAAGCTGGACAAACTGGGCATTATGTTTTATCAACAATACATACTATAGATAGTATAGAAGTTATAACAAGACTTAGAAAAATGGGTGTATCAAATTATGATATATCAAGTACAGTTGGAACATTAGTATCACAAAGATTAGTAAGAAAACTATGTAAAAAGTGTGCTAAAAAAAGAGAGTTCACAGACAAAGAAAAAGCACTAATTAATCAAATTGGTGAAAGATATAATGTTAAATTTAATTTAGATGGAAAATATACATATGATGCAGTAGGATGTAAAGAATGCAATAATAGTGGGTATTACGAAAGAATTGGTATATTTGAAGTTCTATCTATAGAAGATAATATTAGAGAATTAATAGTAAAAGATGCTTCAACAATAGAAATTAGAAACGAAGCATTAAAAAGCAATTATAAACCACTATTAGTAGATGGAGTTAATAAAGTTTTAGACGGAATAACTAACTTAAATGAGTTAGATAGAAAATTAGTAATATATTAAAAGATAGTATTTAAGGAGGAAAATAATGATAAATATAAATAGAATACTAGACAATGCGATAGAAAAGGATGCATCAGATGTACATTTAATATTTGGATTAAAACCAATACTTAGAATTTCAAGAGAGTTAAAAGAATTAGAAGATGAAGATGTAATTGAAGAAAACGAATTATATGAAGCATATGATTATTTTTTAAGAGGAAATGTAGAAAAAGACGAAATATACAAAAGCACAAAACGATTAGATACATCTTTTGAATATAAAGATATAAGACTAAGAGTAAATATATCATCATCAGATGATATGCCTATATTTACTATGAGAATTATAAAAAATACTTTACCAAAATTTGAAGACTTAGGTGTTCCAGACATTGTAAGACGTATGACATACCAACCACATGGATTAATATTGGTAACTGGAAAAACTAACTCAGGTAAAACAACAACTTTAAATGCTTTAATAAATGAAATAAACGAAAAACAGAATAAAAAGATTTTAACATTAGAAAAGCCAATAGAGTACAAACATACTTGTAAAAAATCAATAATTGTTCAAAAAGAAGTAGGAAAAGGCGGAGATGTTGGTAATTTTAGAGATGGTGTAAAGAATTCTTTAAGAGAGGACTGCGATATATTAGTAATAGGAGAGATAAGAGATAAAGAAACTATGGAAGCTGCTATAGACATGGCAGAATCAGGACACTTAGTAATAGGAACATTGCATACAAAATCTTGTGCGGAGACTATTGATAGGATGATAAATTTTTATGAAGTAAGAGATCAAGCAAGTATAAAATATTTAATGTCTTCTTTACTAAAACTTGTTGTATCACAGAGATTATTAAAAGGTGTAGATGGAAATTTGGTATTATTACCAGAAGTTATGATAGTAGATAATGTAGTTGCCGGATGTATTAGAAAAGATAAATTCAGTGTTGCTGAATTAGAAGATGCAATACAAAGTAACATAGATAAAGGAAATATTAGTCTTATAAATTCAATTGCTAAATTATTTGTTGATGAGAAAATAACATTAGAACAAGCAAAAGCACAAATTGAAGAAAAAAATATTGAAACATTAAACAGAACTATTATGCAAATGAAGATAAAGAGAGGATAAACCAAAAAAGAATGGAGGACTGCGGACATGCCTTTATATGTTTATAAAGCTGTAGATAAGAAGGGACAAGTAGTAAGTAATAGGGTAGAAGAAATAAATAAATTTATTTTATTAAGAAAACTAAAAAGAAATGGATTTATGCCAATTAAAGTTACCCAAATACAGATGACCAGTAAAGCAAGTAAAATTAGAAAAAAACAAAAGAAGAATGTAGAAACAAAAGACAGTATATTAAAATCAGTAAGATTAAGAGAAAAAAATGATATGTCCAAAACAGAATCTTTTAAGCAAAAAGCAAAGAGAATTTTGTTTACAAATTTAAAGATAACTAATAGGGATATAGTTATTTTTACACAAGATTTTTATCTTTTAAAGAAAGCTAATTTTAATAATATACATGCATTATCTACAATTATAGAGTCAACAGAAAATCCTTCATTTAGAGCTATAATAGAGGATATACTGTTAGGAGTAGAAGCTGGTGAAAATATGTATACAACAATGGAATATTATGCAGGTATTTTTCCACCAATATATATAAATATGATAAGAGTAGGTGAATTATCTCGGATCATTAACTAGAGCATTGGAACAGGCTGTTCAGTATTTAGATGAAACTGCAGCACTAAATAGAAAGATAAAAAGTATTTTAGTTCCAAATATTATACAATTTGTTGGATTATTAGCATTATTGATAATAGGAACTCTAGTTGCAATTCCTGCAATACAAAATGTACTTAATCAAGTAGGAAGTACAGACCAGTTACCAGCAATTACATTATGGTTTAAGGGCGTGTTAGATAAATTAGTAAAATTCTGGTATATACCAACATTTATAATTTTAGCAGCTATTGTAGCAATATATTTTTATATAAAAACGCCACATGGAAGATATAGATTTGATAATTTTAAATATAAAATGCCAGTATTTGGACCATTAATTTATGCTATTGATTTCTCAAGATTGATGAAGGCTATTTTATTAAATATAAAAAATGGAATGAGAATACAAGATGCACTAGAAACAAGTAAAAGTATAGCAACAAATGTAGTTATGCTATCACTAATAGAAGCATCAATTAATAATATATTAGTAGGACAAAGTTGGATAGAACCATTTGAGCAATCAGGACTATCAAGCCCAATGATTACAGAAATGTTAAGAATTGGAATGCAAACAGATTTAGCCGAAATGATGGAAAAACTACTAGAATATATGGAAATAGACATTGATAATATAATGACAAAAATTATGAAAGTATTACCTCAAATTGTATATGTAATAGTAGGAATATTGCTAATATTTGTAACAATAGTTGTATTGGTACCAATGATACAAATATATATGGGTACATGGTTATTCTCAGCGTATCTATAAACAAACGAATAATAATTTTGGTTAGATTTTGTTATTAAATAACAAAATCTTTCCTTTATTATTAATTATTCGTTACAATTAATAAATGGAGGAATTAAATGAAAATAGGAATTGATGTAGGTGGAAGTCATATAGGAATGGGAATTATAAATGAAAAACATGAATTAGTTTTTAAAAGAGAAAAAGATTATCATATTCGTAATGATGATATGTCAGATATAGTGTTAAATACAATTATTGAGTTAATGGAAAGTTTAATAAAAGAAGGTAAAGTAGATATTAAAGAAATTGAATCTGTAGGAATAGCTGTTCCAGGAACAGTTTCTAAAGGAACTATAATAAAAGCAGAAAACTTAGGAATAAAAAATTTAGATATTGAAAGAGAATTAAAAAGAACATTGAACATACCTATACACGTACATAATGATGCTAAATGCGCAGCTATAGCAGAAAAGAAATTTGGAAGTTTAAAACAATATGATGATGCAGTATTTCTAATAATAGGAACAGGAGTTGGTGGAGCAGCTTTTTTAAATGGTGAATTATTAAAACCAAAAAGATTCTCAGCATTTGAAATAGGCCACATGGTAATTGAAAAATGTGGTAAACAATGTAGTTGTGGAAGAAGAGGATGTTTTGAAGCATATGCATCTATTAAAAAATTTAAAGAAACCATACAAAAAGAATTCAATCTACCAGATATAGATGGGAAAAAAATAAAAGAATTTATGATTAAAAATAAAGAAAATGAAAAACTTGAAAACATGATTAATACATATATAGAATACTTAAGCACAGGAATAGTAAATTTAATCAATATATTTGAACCAGAAGCAATATCAATAGGAGGAAGTTTTGCACACTATAAAGAAATATTGCTCAGCAAACTAGAAAAAGAAATTATAGAAAAAGGAGAATTATTCAACAAAGAATCAATGCCAAAATTACTAGTTGCAGAGTTAAAAAATGATGCAGGAATAATAGGTGCAACAATTATATAAACAATTTTTTTTCTTTTTTTGGACGGACTAGATTTAGCCTTTTTTAAAAGGCTAAATCTAGTCCGTCCAAAAAAAGAAAAAAATAGGAAGTTAACAAAGGAAATTTAGAAAAATATATACAAATTAATTTTATTTAATGATATAATCTATTTGAATTTTAAGGGGGAAAATAAATTGGGTAAAATTGTATTATTAGATGAATTAACAATAAATAAAATTGCTGCAGGAGAAGTTATTGAAAGACCAGCTTCTGTAGTGAAAGAATTAGTAGAGAATTCAATAGATGCCGGAGCTACTAAAATAACTGTTGAGATACAAAATGGAGGTATAAGTAAGATAAGAATTATAGATAACGGAATCCGGAATATCTAAAGATGATATGGAGTTTGCGTTTGAAAGACACGCTACTAGCAAAATAAGAAAAGCAGACGATTTGGAAACAGTTAAATCAATGGGATTTAGAGGTGAGGCTTTAGCTAGTATTGCAGCAATTGCAAATGTTGAAATGATATCAAGAACTGAAAATGACGAGATTGGAAATAGAATATTAGTAGAAGGTGGTAAGATATTAGAACAAGAAGAAATTGCTAGTCAAATTGGTACTACTATAACAGTAAACAATTTATTTTTTAATACACCTGTAAGATATAAATTTTTAAAAAAAGATTTTACAGAAGCGGGATATATTGAAGATGCAGTAACAAGAATAGCACTTGCAAATCCTAATATTTCTATAAAATTAATTAATGGTACAAAAACAATTATACAAACTTCAGGGGATGGAGATATAAAAAACGTTATTTATAATATATATGGGAAGGAAATTGCAGAGGGTGTTGTACCAGTTGATTATGAATATGAAGATATAAAGGTACAAGGTGTAGTTGGAAAGCCAGAGATTGCACGTAACAATAGGAGTTATCAGCTATTCTTTGTTAATAAAAGATATATAAAAGATAAAACATTGTCTGCATCTGCTGAGCAAGCTTTTAAAGGATTATTAACAATAGGTAAATATGGCTTTTTAGTTTTAAATATAGATATAGATCCTAAAAAAATTGATGTTAATGTACATCCGACAAAGTTAGAAATAAGATGGTCAGAAGAACAAAAAGTCTTTAAAGCAGTTTATCATTCAATAAGGGAAGGGTTATTAAAAGAGGAATTGGTAAGTAGCCCTGAAAAAAGTATTGACAACACAGAAGTAAATATTGAAGAAAAAAAAGAAGAAAATAAATTTGAAGATATAAAAGAAAAAGAAGAAAATAATGATTTTAAAAATCAAACAATGAGAGTGCCAAGTTTTATTAATATTTTTAAGAAAAAAGATGCAGATAAGCAAAAAGAGGATTCCATTTTAGATAGAGAAAACACTATTCAAGAGTTATATAACAAAAAGAATGGTATAACAGAATTTGAAAAACCAAATGAGGAAGTAAAAAAAGAAAGTTTTAAAATTCCGACAGAAGAACAAATTGATAAAATGTCAAGTATTATAAATATTAAAAAAAATATGGAGGGAATAACTAGAGAATCTGGAGAAATAAAAGAAGGATTTGACGAGATGTATGTAAAAGCTTTTGGTAAACTTCCTGAAAAAAAGGTACCAGAAGAACAAAAAGTGGATAGCTTAAAATTAGACTCAGTAGAAAATATATCTGTATTTGAACAGGATGAAAAATATTCTAGAATACCTAGTTATAAATATGTAGGAGCACTTTTTTCTACATATATAGTTATAGAGATAAAAGATGAAATATATATTATAGATCAACATGCTGCTCATGAAAGAATAATGTATGAAAAAGTTAAGAAAAATTTCTATAGCGATACAGAAAAAGATTCACAGATAATGTTACTTCCAGACATAATAACACTTTCGCATAAAGAAAAAGATATTGTAAAAGAGAATACAGAGCTATTTAAAAAAGCAGGATTTATATTTGAAGAATTTGGCGACAATACAATCAGACTAATTGGGGTTCCTTCGTTATGTATGGATTTAGATACTAAAGAACTATTTTTACAATTATTAGATGAAATAGATACTGTAGCAATAACTGCTACACAAGAAAAAGAAGATAAGTTTATAAGTACAGTGGCATGTAAAGCAGCAGTAAAAGCAAATATGAACTTAAATAAAGAGGAAGTAGATAATTTAATGGAAAAATTGTTAGTTTTACCAAATCCATTTACATGTCCACATGGAAGGCCAACAGCAATTAAGATGAGTAAAAATGAGCTAGAACGTAAATTTAGTAGAAGATAAGTAGTAATTTGAGTGTCTGGACGTGAGGAAAAATTTATTTTGCAGAAATAGGAATTTTTCCTCCGCCATAACGAATTTGTGTAGACAATGAATTCAAAATCCAAATTCTATGACTCAAACAATAATTTATTAAAATATAAAATAAAGGAAACTAAAATGGATAAACCTACAGTAATTGTAATTGCTGGTCCAACAGCATCGGGAAAGTCAAAACTAGCCGTTGAACTAGCTAAAAGAGTAAATGGTGAAATAATATCTGCTGATTCTATGCAAATATATAAAGATATGAATATAGGAACAGCTAAAATATCTAAACAAGAGATGCAAGGAATTAAACATTATATGATAGATTTTTTATCTCCAAGTGAAAGATATAGTGTTTCATCATATAAAAAAGAAGCGGAAAAATGTATTGAGGAAATTTTATATAAAGGTAAAACTCCTATTATTTGTGGAGGAACTGGATTATATATTAATTCTTTAGTATATGGTATAGAATTTCAAGAGGAAGAAGTTGACGTAGTTTATAGAAATAAACTAAATGAAATGGCAAAAAACGAAGGACCAGAAAAACTATATAATATGGCTATGCAAATTGATCCAGAGGCAATGAAAAAAATAAGTAAAAATGACCAAAAGAGAATAATAAGAGTACTTGAAATCTATCATAAGACTGGAAAAACAAAAACAGAGCAAGATATAGAATCTAGAAAAAATGGAGTTAAATATAATTATAAATTATTTGTTATAAATATGGATAGAGAATATTTATATGATAAAATTAATAAAAGAGTAGATAAAATGTTGGAAGAGGGATTAATAGATGAAGTAAAATGTATCATGTCAAAATACAAAGAATTTCCAACAGCTATGCAGGGACTCCGGATATAAGGAAGTTGTAGCATACCTACAAGGGGATACTAATAAAGAAGAAATGATAGATAAAATAAAAATGGAAACAAGAAGATACGCAAAAAGACAGATAACATGGTTTAAAAAGAATAAAGAGGCTTATTGGTTAAATGGAGAAGATGAAATAGAAAGAAACATAAATATAATACTTCAGTTGACTTATAGTACATAAGAGAAGGAGGTAATACATCAATTGGCTACCAAAAAAGGTAAAGAAGTAAAAAGTAAGAAAAATAATATAGCTAAAATGTTAATTCCTATTATTACTATAGGGTTGATTGTATATGTTATTTACAAAGTTATAAAATTAGTTGCCGTTCCCACTAATATATTTATGATAAAAAATGGAACTATTTATGATGAAGAGAGTGCTGTTCGGCTATGTTATAAGAGATGAAAAAATCGCAAAGGACAGTAACACTAAAAATAAAATGATACAAATTAAAGCCGAAGGAGAAAAAGTTGCGAAAGGTGATCAGATTTTTAGATATGCCAGTGAAAATGAAGAAGAAATAAATACGAAAATTGATGAATTAAATAACAAGATACAAGAAGCTATGCTTGGACAAAACAATTTATTTTCTAATGATGTTAAAGCAATTGAAAGTCAAATAGAAACCAAAATAGATGGACTCAGTTCAAAAAATAATCTACAAGAGATATCAGAATACAAAAAAGATATAAATACATATATAACAAAAAAGTCTAAAATCGCAGGTGATTTAAGTCAAGCAGGTTCATATATAAAAGGGTTAATAGAAGAAAGAGAGGATTATCAAAATAAATTAACAAAAAATTCTAAATATGTAACTGCTCCAATGTCCGGTGTAGTTTCATATAGAGTTGATGATTTAGAGGATGTATTAACACCGAATAATTTTGAAAGTTTAAATCAAGATATGCTAAAAAAATTAAACCTAGAAACTGGTCAAATAGTAACAACAAGCAACGACAAAGGGAAAGTTATAAATAACTATGAATGTTATATTGCTACAATACTTAGTTCTGATGACGCAAAAGAAGCAACTAGTGGTAAAAAAGTAACTTTGAGATTGTCAACACAAGACGAAATAGATGCTACAGTATCATATATATCTGAACAAGATGATAAATCTGTTTTAATAGTTTTTAAAATAGGAGATTGTGTCGAAAAATTAATAGACTATAGAAAAATAACATTTGATGTAATTTGGTGGAGATATGAAGGGTTAAAAGTCCCTAAAACTGTTGTAATATATGATAATGGATTGAGTTATGTAGTAAGAAATAGAGCAGGGTACCAAGATAAAATTTTAGTAAAAATTTTAAAGGAAAATGATAATTATTGTATTGTTGGAAACTACAGTAATGAGGAGTTGAAGGATTTAGGGTTCACTACAGAAGACATAAGAAATATGAAAAAAATTTCAATATATGATGAAATTATTATCAATCCAGAAACACAATGAAATGTTACAGAAATGTTACAGATAGATTAAAATTTGATTACAAACAGAAAAAGTATTGACAACTGACAAAAAAAGATAGATACTATTACTAGTAAAAATACGAAGGAGAAATTTAGGAGGTTTTTTTAAATGGCAGGAGCAATTATGAATAAAGTATATGATTTTTTAGGAATTGAAACAGCTAATGAAGAAGAAATGAATGAAAACGAAAGCGAAAATATGTATTCATCATATAATTATGATAAGGAAGAAGAAGAAGAGGAAGAAGAAAAAGGTTTTTTTGGCAGAATAAACAAAAATAAAGTTGTAAATATGCCACAAACTCAGCAAGTAAGAATGGTTATAACACAACCAACAACATTTGAACAATCAGAAGAAATATGTAATTATCTAAAAGAAAGAAAATCAATAATTGTAAATCTTGAATATGTAAATAAAGATGTAGCAAGAAGAATAGTTGATTTTGTAAGTGGAGCAGTACATGCTTTAGATGGACATATTCAAAAAGTATCAAATGCAATATTCTTAATTGCACCAGTAAATTATGAAATAGCAAGTGATTTAGCTAGAGAAGAAATAAAAAGTAAGCTCTCAGTTTCATGGCTTAAAAACAACTAGAGATTAAAAAGTGGCTTTGCCAGCTTTTTCCTCGCCAAATTGAGTTTACGAATAGAACAAGTAATCTCATAGGCGATAGCTATTATAGCACTGAATACAGTAGGATTATTATTGTATTAATAGATTGGGCATACTTGTATGCCCTTTTATTACATAAAAAAGTGAGGAGGATATATGATGTTAACACCATTAGATATAGAAAATAAAAGATTTGGAAAACAAATGATGAATGGATATAATGTAAATGAAGTAGATGACTTTTTAGATGAATTAACACTTGAATATGGTAAACTATATAAAGAGAACGCAGAATTAAAAGAAAAGAGAGAAGAACTAGATAATGATGTAGGTAAATATAAAAATATAGAAAATACCTTGCAAAACACTTTAGTTATGGCACAAAAAACTGCAGATGAAATAACTGCTGTAGCAAAACAACAAGCCGAACAGATAATAAAAGATGCTGAACAACAAGCTAAAAATTCAGTAGATGAATTAAATACACAAATAGTTCTTAAAGAAAAAGAATTAAAGGATTTAAAAAAACAGTTTGATGTATATAAAGCAAAAATGGAATCATTATTAATTTCACAATTAGAATTATTAAAAGATATAAAAGAAGATTAATATTATTAAAATTTAAACAACTGCATAAATAATATGCAGTTGTTTTTTGTTGTATAATTTAAGCGTCCGGACGTGAGGAAAAAATTTATTTCGCAGAAATGGAATTTTTTCCTCCGTCCTAGCGAATTGATTGCCTATTTTTCAGATCGCCGAGGGCTGCGACCCCTACAATGTTGCTTTTACTTTTTTAACTAACCTTAAAAAAACACAACAATTCTAAATATTGCAAAAAAGCTATATTTATGGTATATTATTAACAATGTATATATGTAAGGAGAGAAAATGTATTTAATAGTAGGACTTGGAAATCCTGAACCAAGATATCTAAACACAAGACACAATATGGGATTTGATGTAATAAATGAATTATCCAAAGAGAGCAATATAAAAGTATCAAAATCTAAGTTTGATGCTTTTTATGGCATGGGAGAAATAAAAAATAAAAAGGTTATTTTAGTTAAACCTCAAACATATATGAACGACAGTGGGACAAGTGTTATAAAATTCAAAAAATTTTATAAGATTTCAAATAAAAACATAATAGTTACATATGATGATATGGATTTAGAGCTAGGAAATATAAGGTTGAAAGCAAAAGGTAGTGCGGGAACACATAATGGAATGAAATCTATAGTAAAAAATTTAAATACAGAAGAATTTACAAGAGTGAGAGTTGGAATAGGAAGTCCAAAATATAAAAATGAAATAATAAATTATGTATTAGAGCAAATTCCAAGAAGAGAAAGAGAAATACTAGATGAAAGTATAAAAAAGGCAAAAGATAGCATATTAGAAATTTTAGAAAATGGAATTGATATAGCAATGAATAAATTTAATTAATATTGAAGGAGCGCAAAATGTTAGAAATTATAATAAATAAAATGATAGATAAAAAAAGTATTATGTTAGTAGAAAATGGAATATTAGTAGAAAAACATGAAGAACATCATAATAGACAAAGATTAGAAGGAAATATATATTGTGGAAAGGTGCAAAATGTTTTATCTGGCATGCAATCTGCATTTATAGATATAGGTGATAAAAGAAATACTTTTATAAGATTAAAAGATTTATTACCAAAAGAAAATGAAGCAAATAATAGTGAAGAATATAAATTACCAGATTGTAATATAAACGATATTGTAAAACCAGACATGAAAATTTTAGTTCAGGTTAAAAGAGATGGAACAGAAAAAAAAGGGGCTAGGGTTTCAACACATATTAATTTACCTGGAAGATTTGTTGTTTTTATGCCTAATAGCAATTTTATTACAGTATCACAAAAAATAGAGGATGAAAAAGAAAAACAAAGATTAATAGAAATAGTGAAAACAGTATTACCAGAAAAAATGGGTGCAATAATAAGAACTTCTAGCTTAGGAATTGACGAGAAAAGCATAAAAGAGGATTTAAATGAGTTAATAAAAAAATGGAAAAACATAAAAAAACAGTATGATGAGCAAAAATTAAATGGACCAAAACTTATATATGATAATAAAGCATTAATTAGAAGAACATTAATAGACGTTGTAGATAGAAATTTAAACAAAGTTATAGTTAATGATATGAGAACATATAAAGATGTAAGTGAAATATTAAAAAGCATGAACATGTTAGATAGTATAGCTTTGGAATTAAAAGAAAATGAAGATTTATTAGATATGTATTCATTACGAGAACAACTAGAAAAGTTAGAAAATAGAAAGATATGGCTTAAATGTGGTGGATTTATAACAATAGATAGAACAGAAGCATTAACCGCTATAGATGTAAACAGCGGTAAATTTACAGGTAGTAAAAATTTGGAGCATACCATATTTAAAGTAAATAAAGAAGCTACAATTGAAATTGTAAAGCAATTAAGATTAAGAGACATTGGTGGAATTATAATTATAGATTATATAGACATGCATGATGAGGATAATAAAAATGAAATTATTAAATTAATAACACAAGAATTAAAAAAAGATAGAACAAAATCACAAATATTAGGATTTACTAGATTAAATTTACTAGAGATGACAAGAAAAAATATGTGTAATAATGATGATTTTTAAAGTTGAGCAAAAAAGGGGTTAAATATGAAAGTAGGATTTGTTTCATTAGGATGTTCTAAAAATTTAGTTGATACAGAAATGGCTATAGGTTTATTTAAAAGAAATAAGTTTGAAATAGTTAATGATGTAGAAAAGGCGGAAATTATAGTAGTAAATACATGTGGATTTATAGAGTCAGCCAAAGAGGAAGCTATAAATACAATATTAGAAATGGCAGAATATAAAAAAATTGGCAAATGTGAATATTTGATAGTAATGGGGTGTTTAGTTCAAAGATATTGTAAAGAACTAAAAAAGGCTATTCCAGAAGTAGATTTATTTATATCACTTGATGAATACAAGAATTTTTGGAGTAAAATTGAAGAGTTGGTAAATTTAAGTACTATTAAAAACAATAATATATGTAATAATTTAGAATATATAGATAGAGTTATAAGTACAGGTAATAAGACTGCATACCTAAAAATTGCAGAAGGTTGTAGTAATAGATGTACATATTGTGCTATACCTTACATAAGAGGACCTTATGTAAGTAGACCAATGGAGGATATACTAGAAGAAGCAAATAAATTAAGCGATATGGGAATAAAGGAATTAATTGTAATTGCGCAAGATACTACTAGATACGGTGAAGACTTATATGGAAAATCAAAAATTAATGAGTTGTTACAAGAATTATGCAAAATAGATGGATTTAAATGGATTAGATTTTTATATGCTTATCCTGAATGTATAACAGATGAATTAATAGATACTGTAAAACAAAATGATAAAATTTGTAATTATTTTGATATACCAATACAACATATATCAGACTCAGTTTTAAAAAGGATGAATAGAAGAACTACAGGAAAAGAAATAGAAGATTTAATAGTAAAGATTAAAAATAAAATACCAAATGTAGTTTTGAGAACGTCTTTAATTGTAGGATTTCCAGGTGAAACAGAAGAGGACTTTAATAAGCTATATAATTTTGTAGAGAAGGGATATTTTGACAAATTGGGTGTATTTATATACTCAAAAGAAGATGGAACACCTGCAGAAAAATTAAAAGAACAAGTTCATCATAACACAAAGAAAAAAAGGTATAATCAATTAATGAGCATGGCAAAAGAAATATCAAACAAAAAGCTTAAATCCCATATTGGAAAAACATATGATGTATTAATTGAAAACATTACATTTGATAATAAATTTTACATTGGAAGAAGCTATATGGATATACCAGAAACAGATGGAACTATAATAATAAAAAATACAGAGAAAGATTTGCTTGGGAAATTTGTAAAGTGTAAAATAACACGGAACAAAAAATTATGATTTAATTGGGGAAATTTAGAAAAGTTAATAATAAATTAAAAAATATAGCAAAAAAAAATATATTATGATATAATTTGTGCAATAAAAATGGAGGTGAATTTATGAAAAAGACATTAAAAGGTTTAGCTTTAATATTAATAGCAGGATTAATTTTAGTATCTTTAGCAGGGTGTGGAAGTAATAAGTTAGTTGCAACAAAAACTACAAATGATGAAAATATAGGAAATTACAAAGAAGAAATTGTAGTTGAATTTAAAAAAGACAAGATTGATAATGTTCAAATTACATCAGAATATGATAAAGAAGAAACAGCAAATTCAGCATATTCATTATATAATATGATGTTTTCAATGTCAGAAGAAGATACTGAAGGTATAGAAGTGAAACAAGATGGTAAAAAATTAATAGTAAAGATGAGTTCAGAAGCTTTTGCAAAATCAGAAAATATGTCAGATGAAGATATGTCGAAAGATGCATTAAAAGCAGAATTAGAAAAAGAAGGATATACAGTTAAATAAAGTAATTAAAACAGGACAATTTCGCATATGTCCTGTTTTTGTTGTATAGGAAAATCAAAGATTTTCCCTATTCAACAAAGCTTCGCAAATATTCCACACAAAATTTTTTCAAAATTTTGGCGGACGAACAACGAGCGTGGGCTTTAAAATAAATTTAAATAGTCTGACACCAAAAAAGCCCACTGTTGTTCTATTGTATAAATAAATAAATTATGCTAAAATATAGTAGCAGAAATAAATATAATAGAAAATGAAGAATATAATTTAGTATATAGATTATAGGAGAGGTATAAAAATGGAAGATAATATAAGTATAAAAAGGCACTTAAAATTACTAAGTAAACAATACACTAATATAGAACAAATTTCAGAAGAAATAATAAATTTACAAGCAATACTAAATTTACCTAAAGGAACAGAATTGTTTTTAAGTGATATACATGGAGAATATGGATCATTTTCACACATATTAAATAATGGTTCAGGGATAATAAAAAATAAAATTGAAGATATATTTAGTAATCAAATTACAGAACATGAAAGAAGTGCACTTGCAACACTAATATATTATCCAGAGGAAAAATTAGCTCTTATAAAAAAAGAACAAAATGATTTAGATGATTGGTATAGTATTACACTATATAGACTAATAGAAGTGGCAAGAGAGGTAAGTTCAAAATATACAAGATCAAAAGTAAGAAAGGCAATGCCAAAAGGCTTTGACTATATAATAGATGAGCTATTACATCTTCAAGGATGCGGACCAGATAAAGAGACTTATTATAAACAAATAATAAAGTCAATAATTGAATTAGATAGAGCAGATGACTTTATAGTTGCAATATCAAATTTAATAAAAAGAATGGCAATAGACCACTTACATGTATTAGGAGATATATTTGACCGTGGACCAAATGCAAAGCTTGTAATGGATACATTAATGAAATTCCATAGTTTAGATATTGTATTTGGTAATCATGATATATTATGGATTGGAGCTTCATGTGGTAATAGAGCATGTATAGCAAATGTAATAAGAATATGTAGTAGATATGATAATATAGATACTTTAGAAGATGGTTATGGAATAAATATTAGACCTCTTGCAACATTTGCCTTAAATACATATAGTAATGATGATTGTCAAAAATTTATGCCTAAAATTTTTGACTATAATAAATACATAAGAAGTGATGAAATAGCTATAGCAAAACTACATAAGGCAATATCAATTATACAATTAAAACTAGAAGGTCAAATGATAATGAATCATCCAGAATATGAAATGGAAGGAAGACTATTGCTAGATAAAATAGACTACAAAAAAGGAACTGTTAAGATAGATGGAAAAATATATAAATTAAATGATAATAATTTCCCTACAATAGACCCAAAAAATCCATATAAGCTTACAAAAGAAGAAGAGGAAATAATATCAAGATTAGAAGAATCATTCAAAAACAGTGAAACCTTAAATAAACATATTGCTTTTCTTTACTCAAAATCTTCAATGTATAAATGTTTTAATAATAATTTACTATTCCATGCTTGTATACCTATGGACAAAGACGGTAAATTTGCAAAAGTAGACATCTTAGGAAGAACTTTGTCAGGAAAAGAATATTTAGATTTTATAGATAAAACTATAAGAAAAGCCTATGTTGAAAAAGACTTCGTTGATAAAAATACAGATATAAATGATGTTATGTGGTATTTATGGTGTGGGCCAAAATCACCATTATTTGGAAAAGAAAAAGCTGCAACATTTGAAAGATATTTTGTAGATGACAAAGAAACACATAAAGAAAAGAAAAATCCATATTTCACATTAATTGAAAATGAAGAAACATGTAATTTTGTTTTAAAAGAATTTGGATTAGAAGGAAAAAATTCTCATATAATAAATGGACATATACCAGTAAAAGAAAAAGATGGAGAAAGTCCAATAAGAGCAAATGGAAAACTACTTGTAATAGATGGAGGATTTGCAAAAAGCTACAGATCTCAAACAGGTAGAGCAGGATACACTTTAACGTATAACTCTTATGGGTTAATCCTTTCTGCAAATGAGCCATTTGACTCTAAAGCAGATGCAATTAGAGAAGAAATAGATATAAAATACGATATAATGGTTAATGAAAAAGAAACAGAAAGAAAGAGTGTGGCAGATACAGACGTAGGAAAAGAAATTCAAGAAGAAATCGATGACTTAAAATTACTACTAAAAGCATATAGAGAAGGAAAAATAAAACAAGAAATTTAAAATTTTCTTTTTTTGGACGGACTAAATTTAGTAAAAATTATAAAAGTATAAAAAATACAAATAATATTGAAATAAAAATTTCAAATAATATTTGTATTTTTTTATATTATCAATATACAAAAATGAACATATAAGGATAGACTAATTTATTGTAAAATTGTAATAGATATGATATAATTAAGTTCATTTTAAATATTGGAAAGGCGTTTTATGAACGAGATAGTAAAAGTATTACCTAATTTTAGAAAATTTAATGATTATATAAATAATGTAAAGGCAAATGTAAGCCCAATAATGTTATCAGGACTTACAGATAGTGCAAAAGTTCACTTTGCATATTCAACTTTTTTTTATTGTGAAAAACCTATTTGTATTATCACATACAATGAATTGCAGGCAAAAAAAATATTAAAAGACTTAGAATATTTTACTGACAGTGCTGTATATTTCCCAAGAAGAGAAATTTTAGCATATGATTATTTAGCGGAGAGTAAAGATATTTCTTATGATAGGATAAACTGTTTAAATAGTATATATAATAAAAAGGCAAAAATTATAGTAACAACAATAGAAGCTGCATCACAAGAAATTATTTCAAAAGAGGCATTATATAATAATGTTTTTATACTAAAAGAGGGTATGACTATTGATTTAAAAGATATAAAACTTAAATTAAACGAATTAGGATATGAAAGATGTGATTTAGTAGAACAAGCTTCTGAATATAGTATAAGAGGTGGAATAATAGATATTGCTATTTCATCTAAGAAAGGAATTAGGATTGAACTATGGGGAGATGAGATAGATTCACTTCGTCAATTTGATTTAGAATCACAAAGGTCAACAGATAAAATTAAACAAGTAACAGTATATCCCGCATCAGAATTTGTATTAGAGGATAGCTTAGAAAAAATTATAGAAAGAATAAAAGATAACTCTTGTGAAGATGAAAAAAAATTAGAAGATATAGAAACTATAAGACAAGGAGATTACTTAAATAAAATAGACAAATATTTTAATTCATTTTATCAAAAAAGAGAAACGATTATAGACTATATAAAAAACGAATTTATAATATTTTTAGATGAAATTGGAAAAATAAAAGCAAGATCTGAAAATATAATAAAAGATAACAAAAACGTTATAAAAACATTAATTGAAAAGAAAAGAGAAACCCCAGAAGCACTTTTAAATTTAAAGGATTATATTAGTTTTATAAAAAAAATAAAAGAAATACAAACAGTATATTTAGAAAAACAAGATATTGGATTTGTAGATAAACAAAGTATGCATGCAAAAAGAAATGGATATAGCTTTAGCTATAGGGAGGTCAACTTTTTTCGTAGTTCAATGGATTTATGTATTAAGGAAATACAACAAGCAATTAAAGATAAAAAAACAATAATAATATTAGTTGGAGATAAAAACAATGAAAATAAACTACGACAAATTCTTGAAGAAAAAATAAAAACGAATATAGATAATATTATCATACAAAAAGGAGAATTATCTACAGGATTTGAATGTTTTGATTTTAATTTATTAGTAATATCTGCAAAAGAAATATTTAGCAGTGCACCAAAAAAAAGAAAAAGACTAACACAAGAATTTAAGCAAGGAGAAACAGTAATTTTCTCAGATTTAAAAGTAGGAGATTATATTGTTCACAAAACAAATGGAATAGGACAATTTATAGGTGTAAATACTATTAAGGCAGATGGAATAACTAAAGACTATATAAAAATAAAATATAAAGATGATGATGTATTATATATTCCAACTACAAATTTAGATAACATTAGAAAATACATTGGAGCAGGAGAAAGAGTTCCAAAATTAAATAGACTTCGGAAATAAAGAGTGGGAAAATACCAAACAAAAAGTAAAGTCTAATTTAAGGGAAGTTGCACGTGATTTAATAGAACTATATGCTAAAAGAGAAAAGGTGAAAGGTTTTGCATTTTCTAAAGATAATGAATGGCAAAAGGAGTTTGAAGGAAGTTTTGAATTTCAAGAAACAGACGATCAGTTAAGAGCAATTGAAGATGTAAAAAGAGACATGGAAAAACAAAAGCCAATGGATAGACTTCTTTGTGGAGATGTTGGATATGGTAAAACAGAAGTTGCAATAAGAGGTGCTTTTAAAGCATGTATGGATCAAAAACAAGTATGCTATTTAGTTCCAACAACAATTCTTGCAAACCAGCAATATGAAGCTTTTAAAGATAGGATGAAAGAGTATCCGATTAAAATAGAAGTCCTAAATAGATTTAGAACTAAAAAAGAACAAGAAGATATTGTAAAAAGATTAAAGTTAGGTGAAATTGATATAATAATCGGTACACATAGACTACTTAGCAAAGATGTTCAATTTAAAAATTTAGGATTACTAATTATAGATGAAGAGCATAGATTTGGAGTTAAAGATAAAGAAAAGATAAAACAATTAAAGACAAATGTAGACGTATTAAGCATGACTGCAACACCAATTCCAAGAACACTTCACATGTCTATTGTTGGGATTAGAGATATGTCGTGCCTTTATGAACCACCTCAAAATAGAAGACCAGTTCAAACCTATGTGTTGGAATATGATAGTGAAGTAGTAAAAGAGGCAATAACAAAAGAGTTAGAAAGAAAAGGACAGGTATTTTATTTATATAATAAAACAGAAACTATAGAAAGAAAAGCAAATGAGATATCAGAGCTAGTGCCTGAAGCAAAAGTGGGATATGCACATGGAAAGATGACAGGAAAAGAATTAGAAGATATAATGATAGATTTTATAAATAAAGATATAGATGTTTTAATATGTACAACAATATTAGAATCGGGAATTGATATTCCAAATGCAAATACTATAATTGTGGAGGATGCAGATAGATTAGGACTTGCACAACTATATCAGATAAGAGGTAGAGTTGGTAGATCTGATAAACAAGCCTATGCATATATTACTTACAAAAGAGACAAACTAATAAATGAAGTTGCAGAAAAAAGATTAAAAGCAATAAAAGAGTTTACTGAATTTGGGTCGGGATTTAAAATAGCAATGAGAGATTTAGAAATAAGAGGTGCTGGAAGTCTAATTGGAGAAATGCAACATGGACATATGGATCAGGTTGGATATGATACTTATTGTAAGTTATTAGATGAAGTAGTAAAAGAGATGAAAGGTATAGAAATAGAAGAAGATATAGATATTACTATTGATATAAATGTTTCTAGTTATATACCAGATAGTTACATTGAAAATGGAAGTCAAAAAATAGAGATATATCAAAACATTGCACTATGTGAAAATGAAGAAGATATAAAGAATATTGAAGAAGATATTATTGATAGATTTGGTAAAATGCCAGAAGAAGTTGTTAATTTGTTAGAAATAGCAAGAGTAAAAATAATGTGTAAAAATTTAGGAATAACAAAAATAACGCAAAAAATGAGCAATATAATATTTACGATTAATCCAGAGAGTTTTACCTTGGATATAGATAGCATAGTGAAAAAATACGAAAACAAAGTAAAATTTTCACCTGCAAAAGAACCATATATTACGTATAGATTGGATGATTCTAAAAGTATATTAAATAACATAATTGAATTTTTAAAAATATGATATTTTGTAGGGGAGAAATCCATTTCTCCCTGAGAAGGATAAACAACAAATTAAATGAAAACGTTGTATGGGATTACCGCCCTCGGCGACCCGAAAAGTAGGAAATTAATTTGCTACGACGGAGAAAAAATTATTAAAGAAAGGAATTTATGATGGTAATTACAAGCAAAGATAATGAAACAATTAAAACAATTAGAAAATTAAAAGATAAAAAGTATAGAGATTTAACTGGGAAGTACTTAATAGAAGGGATAAAATTAATACAAGAAGCTATATCAGAAAAAGCAGATATAGATACAATTGTAGTTTGTGATAATTGTGTAAAAGCTGGAGAGATAAATCAAAAAGTTTTATATGAAATAGCAAAATACAATTGTGTATATGTTGATGAAAAGGTTTTTAATAACATTACAGATGTACAAAATCCACAAGGAATATTAGCGGTTGTAGGGAAAAAAGCTTCTGACGAGGACATAAACTACAGCGAAGATATAATTGTAGTTTTAGATGATATACAAGATCCTGGAAATATTGGAACAATACTTAGAACAATAGACAGTGTACGGATTAACACAAGTTATAATATCAAAAAAGAGTGGAGATGTATTCAATCCAAAAGTAGTTCGTTCTACAATGGGGGCAATATTTAGAATAAATGTTATTGAGAGTGAAAATTTAGTAAATACACTAAAAGAAATAAAAAAACATAAATTTAAAGTAACAGCAACATCATTACAAACTAAAGACAGTATTTATGATGTAGAGTATAAAAAAACAGCAATTATTATTGGAAATGAGGCAAATGGTGTTTCAAAAGAAGTTTTAGATATAGCCGACAAAAAAGTAAAAATACCAATGCTTCGGTAAAACAGAAAGTTTAAATGCTGCAGTAGCAACAGGTGTTATACTTTATGAATATGTAAGACAAAAAAATTAAACAATTGGGTATGTTCCCTTTTTTGTTAATATCTCTAATATTTTTGGATACAATTCTTCAGCATTATTATTCCAATTATCTGATATTGCTTTTGCTTGTTCTCTTGAACCAGCAAAAACTTGTAATTCAAATAATACTTGATTACTTTCAACTATTTTACACTTAACACTGTAATCATTTTCGCTGTGTGGAATAAAATCACTAGTGACAGAAACTTCATTTTGAAATTTATCTAATGTTTTCTTAAAATTATTATCAACTCTGAATTTAGTAATACCGGGTATGATATCCTTAACTAATGATAGAGCCTTTTTTCCATCAGATGTAAGTTCATATAAAGATTCGTCATCTTGTGTATAATTTATTATATATTTATTTTCTAGTAAATCTAATAAAAATTGTTGGAAATAAAAATAATTCATGTTATCAATAGAAATAACCAACTTTAAAAGAGCATCATTACTTATAGGTTTTGATACTTTATCTAATATATATAAAATTAAAGCTTTTTTTTCTGCTAAAGTTTCATTATCTGATGTTAATTTCATAAACACACCTTTATTATAATTATGATAAATAAAAGTATAGCACAAATTTTATAAAAATACAACAAAGATAAAAATTTAAAAGTTGCATAATTTATGTAAACGTGATATAATTATAAATAGTTAAAATTTAGTAATAAAAAAGGAGATAATAAATGGAAGATGAAGATTATGTTAAATTAGATCCGAGTAAAAATCCTGCACAAACTTTTGGAATATTAGTAAAAAAACTAGAAACAATATCAAAGGATACTGGTACATCAATTGAAAAAGTTTTAGATGATTACATTATAGATTTAAAGAACTATTTTAATGAAGGTTATAAAAATAAAGTAGATTGTATAGAAGTAAAGGGACTTGATCCAGTAATAGTAAATAACTTTATTTCGTATATAAGAAAGGTAAAGCTTGGTTATAAAAAAAGAGAACAAGAAAATAAAAGAAAAGAAAAGCAAGCTGCTAAAATAGAATTAAAGCAAATAAAAAAACAGGAAATGGAAACAACCTATAATAATATAGTAGCAAGTATAAATGAGGGTGTAGAATCTGGAATACAGGGTAGTGAAATAGAAATACTACAAAGAGTTATATCAGATATAAATAATGACGAAAGCGAATACAATATTGGTAAAGATATAAAAAAGGATATTTTAGGAAAGTTAAAAGAAAGATTACAAAAAGCAACAAAAGAAGAGACGAATAGGAGAAATGCAGAAAAAGTTATGGGACAAATAGAAGAAATAGTTGAGAGAGAATATCAAGAAGGAAATGTAAAAAACAAAGCAAATTATTTGTCAGCAATTAAAGAGGCAATAGAAAATAAGGACAGTAATTTTGATATAAAAGTAGATAAAGACTCTAAAGAACAACTACTAAGTATTATTGACGAAAGAATCAATACAGAGAAAGAGCAAATGTACTATAATCAAGTAAAACGTTTTACTAGAGACTTTAGTTTCCTAATGGAATATCCTGAAATGATAAGAGCAAAAGGATTAAAGATAACAAAATTTACAGATAAAGAATCATATCAAAGATATGTAGCTTTAAGATCACTTTTAAAAAGAGGAAGAGATGAATATAATCAAGTAAATAAACTCCTAATGAGTGATGAAGTAGATAGTACAAGTAAAAGGATATTGGCTATGAGAAAAAGTGTAATGGATAAAGAGTTAGAAGATATGAATCAAAGATAAGAATAAAGATAATCTAAAAAACTACAAATCAATTGCAAACACTGTAGGGGTCGCACCCCAGGGCGACCCACAAACAAAAAATAAATAATAACCCATTGCAAATGCCGTAGGGGCAGATTTCATATCTGCCCGCAAAAAAACAATAAACAATAATTTAACTGCAAACATTGTAGGGGTCGCACCCCAGGGCGACCAACAAACAAAAAATATAAAGGATAAACCAACTGCAAACATTGTAGGGGCAGATTCCATATCTGCCCGCAAAAAACAATAAACAATAATTTAACTGCAAACATTGTAGGGGCGGGCCTTGTGTCCGCCTAAAAACTGAACTATACCCCAAAAAGTAGACTTTTTAGAAATAAAAAGGTATACTAAAAAAGGAGGTATGGTCAATGGGAAAAA
>CANPYN010000013.1 GCA_947588635.1 uncultured Clostridia bacterium | reverse complement strand
GAAACAAGTTGTGATGAAACTTCCGTATCAGTTGTAAAAAATGGTAGGGAAGTTCTTTCTAATGTAATAAATTCACAAATAGATATACATACAGAATATGGAGGAGTAGTACCGGAAATTGCATCAAGATGTCATACGGAAGTTATAAATCAAATAATGAAACAGGCACTAAAAGAAGCAAATATAAAAATGGAAGACATAGATGTAGTAGCTTGTACATATGGTCCAGGATTAGTTGGAGCTCTTTTAGTTGGAGTATCATATGCGAAAGGGTTAGCATTTGCAAATCATAAGCCATTAGTAGGAGTAAATCATATAGAAGGACATATTGCAGCAAACTATATCACATATAAAGATCTAAAACCACCATTTTTATGCTTAATGATGTCAGGGGGAAATACGCAAATAGTATATGTTAAAAATTATTGCGAGTTTGAGGTGTTAGGAAAAACTAGAGATGACGCAATAGGAGAAGCTTTTGATAAAGTAGCAAGAGTGGTAGGACTTCGGATATCCTGGAGGACCAAAAGTAGATAAAATGGCAAAACAAGGCACTGCTTGTATAGAACTTCCAAAAACACATTTTGATAATTTAGACTTTAGTTTTAGTGGGATAAAAACAGCAGTAATAAATTTAAATCATAAAGATCCAAATATAGATAAAGCAGATTTATGTGCAAGTTTTCAAAAAACAGTCACAGAAATATTAATAGAAAATGTAAAAAAAGCTATTTCAAACACTGTAGGGGTGGGCCTTGTGTCCATCCACAATAAAACAAATCATACCAACAATAAACTAATTGAAAGCCCTGTAGGGGTCGCTGCCCACAGCGACCCGCAAAATGAATCTATTAAATTGGTCCTTGCAGGAGGAGTTTCAGCAAATTCATATATAAGAAACGAATTTTCAAAATTAGAAAAAGAAGAAAATATAAAAATATATTATCCAGAGCTAAAATTATGCACAGACAATGCAGCAATGATAGCATCAGCAGGATACTATAATTATTTGGAAGGAAACCTATCAGACTTTACACTAAATGCAGTACCCAACTTAAAATTGTAGAAAGGAGTAAACTATGTCGATTTATGCAATTTCAGACTTGCACTTATCTTTTGGAGACAATAAGCCGATGGATATATTTGGAAAAACCTGGGAAAATCATACTGAAAAGATAAGAGAAAATTGGAATAAGAAAGTAAAACAAAATGACCTAGTATTGCTCCCAGGAGATTTTTCATGGGCAATGTATTTAAAAGATACATACAATGACTTTGAATATTTAAACAGTTTACCAGGTGAAAAACTTTTATTAAAAGGAAATCATGACTATTGGTGGACAACTCTTAAAAAAATGAGAGAATATTTAGAAGGAAACAACTTTAAGTGCATAGATTTTATATATAATAATAGCTATGAATATGATAATAAAATAATAGTTGGAACAAGAGGATGGCAAGATGGAAAAACAGAGGAAGATAAAAAATTAATAAAAAGGGAAATCTCTAGATTAGAGTTATCATTTAAAGATGGAATAAAAAAATATGGTGATAATAAGGAAATTATTGTATGTATGCATTATCCACCATTTAGCAGTAATGAAGAAATAGATTTAAGTTATATTGAAACAATGAAAAAATACAATGTAAAAACTTGTATATACGGACATCTGCATGGAGAAACGGCACACAAGGAAGCGCAAGAAGGAAATATAAATGGAATAAACTTTAAGTTGGTAAGTTGTGACTATACAAATTTTGATTTAATAGAAATAGAATAAATTGTTGTTTGTTGTCGAATTGGGTGCAAAAGGGGCCAGGCCCCTTTTGCACCCAAAATTACAATTTTACCTCTTGCAAAATAATAAATATGTGATATAATATCATAGTTAAATTTTTGAAAACAAGAAAGGATTGAAAACTAAATGAACGTAAAAGTAGAAAAAACAGATAATAATAATGAAGTAAAACTAGAGATAACAGTTGAAGCAGAAAAATTTGATAACGCTATAAAAACAGTATTTAATAAAAATGCTAAATATTTTAATATTCCTGGATTTAGAAAAGGAAAAGCACCATATCAAATAGTAGAAAAAACTTATGGAGCACAAATTTTTTATGAAGATGCTTTTAATGAAATAGCAGGAGAAGCATATGAAGAAGCTTTAAAAGAGAAAAAGGTAGAAGCTGTAAGTAGACCAGAAATAGATGTAGCTCAAATTGAAAAAGGAAAGGATTTAATATTTACAGCAGTAGTTGCAACAAAACCAGAAGTAACATTAGGAAAATACAAAGGTATACAAATCAAAAAAATAGAGTATAATGTATCTGATGAAGACATTGAACACGAACTAGGACATATGGCAGAAAAAAATGCAAGATTAGTTTCAGTAGAAGATAGACCAGTTGAAAATGGCGATATTACTATAATAGACTTTGAAGGATTTGTGGACGGTAAAGCATTTGAAGGCGGAAAAGCAGAAAACCATGAATTAACAATAGGAAGTAACACATTTATACCTGGATTTGAAGATCAAATAATTGGAATGAAACCAGAAGAAGAAAAAGAAATAAATGTAAAATTCCCAGAAAAATATTTTTCAGAAAACTTGGCTGGAAAAGATGCAATGTTTAAAGTAAAATTGCATGAAATAAAGAAAAAAGAAATGCCAGAAATAAATGATGAACTTGCAAAAGATATCAGTGAATTTGATACTTTAGAAGAATTAAAAAATAGCATTAAAGAGAAACAAGAAGAACAAAATAAATCAAGAGCTAAATATGAAACAGAAGATGAAGTTATAAAAGCAGTATGTGAAGAAGCAAAAGTAGATATTCCAAAGGGAATGATAGAATTGGAAATAGACAATATAGCAAGAGACATAGAAACAAGACTTAGCTATCAAGGAATGAAATTAGAACAATATCTTAAAATGATGAATAAAACCATGGAAGATTTCAGAAACGAAAATAGAGAACAGGCTGAAAGATCAGTAAAATCTAGATTAGTTTTAGAAGCTGTGGGAAAAGATGCAAATATTGAAGTAACAGATGAAGAAGTATCGAATAAAATAAAAGAAATGGCAGAAAACTATGGAAGAAAAGAAGAGGATGTAAAAGATAATCCTGAATTAATTAAATATGTAAAAGACAATTTAAAAGTAGAAAATACAATTAATTTCTTAGTTGAAAATGCAAAAGTAAAATAAATATGAATAAAAGAAGGAGGTAATAACTTATTTGTAGAATAATATAAATATTTATTACCTTTTATTTTAATTGAAAATTGATAAATTGTAATTTGTTTTTGAGAGGTGAGAAGCGAGAGGTGTGATTTTAGGTCTAGTCCTCGTAGACTTTCCCTAATTTCTCATTTCTTACTTCTCACATCCCACTTCTCAAACAACAATTTATAAAGTATTATTAAAAAAGTAGTATGAAAAAGGAGAGGTTATTATGGAAAAAAATAGTTTAGTACCTTATGTAATTGAACAAACGGGAAGAGGAGAAAGATCTTACGATATTTTCTCAAGATTATTAAAAGATAGAATAATATTTTTAAGTGAGGATGTAAATCATGTAACAGCAAGTTTAGTAATTGCTCAAATGTTATTCTTGGAATCAGAAGATCCAGATAAAGAAATATCATTTTATATAAATAGTCCAGGAGGTTCTATAACAGACGGTATGGCTATAGTAGATACAATGAACTATATAAAATGTCCAGTTTCTACAATATGTATAGGATTAGCTGCAAGTATGGGTTCTGTACTTTTAGCATCAGGAGAAAAAGGTAAAAGATTTGCAACACCAAATTCAGAAATATTAATACATCAACCACTAATTTCTGGAGGCCTTTCTGGTCAAACAACAGAAATTAAAATTCATGCTGACCATATGGTAAAAACAAGAGAAAAATTAAATAAACTCTTAAGTGAAAAAACAGGTCAAAGCTTAGAACAAATAGAAAAAGATACAGAAAGAGATCATTATATGACAGCAGAAGAAGCATTAAAATATGGCTTAATAGACGAGATAATAGACGTAAGAAAATAAATAATGAATAATAAATGAAAGCTTAAAAAAGCTAACTAAAATTATTAATTATTTAGGAGGTAATAATGGCAAGTAAAAACAATAATCAAAATATTAGATGTTCATTTTGCGGTAAGGCACAAGAAATGGTAAAAAGGATAGTAGCAGGTCCAAATGCATTTATTTGTGATGAGTGTATTGCAATTTGTAACAATATAATAGAAGATGAACATTATGAAGATGAACTAGGATATGAAGATATAAAAACTGAAGACATACCAACACCTGCAGAAATAAAAAGCATATTAGATGAATATGTAATAGGGCAGGAGGATGCTAAAAAAACACTATCTGTTGCTGTATATAATCACTATAAACGTATATCATGTGATGAGATAATAGATGATGTAGAAATACAAAAAAGTAATGTATTACTTCTTGGTCCAACAGGAAGTGGAAAAACACTTCTTGCACAAACTCTTGCTAGAATTTTAAACGTGCCATTTGCAATAGCTGATGCTACAACACTTACAGAAGCTGGATATGTAGGAGAAGATGTAGAAAACATTTTACTTAAATTAATTCAAGCAGCTGAATATGATATATCTAAAGCACAAAAAGGTATTATATATATAGATGAAATAGATAAAATAACAAGAAAATCAGAAAATCCATCAATTACAAGAGATGTAAGTGGAGAAGGTGTTCAACAAGCATTGTTAAAAATAGTAGAAGGAACAGTTGCATCTGTACCACCACAAGGGGGAAGAAAACATCCTCATCAAGAATTTTTACAAATTGATACATCGAATATATTATTCATATGTGGAGGAGCTTTTGAAGGATTAGAAAAAATAATAAAAGACAGAATAGGAAAAAAAGCAATAGGATTTGGTGCACAAATTGAAAGTAAAAAAGAGTTAGAAAAATATAAAATATTTGAAGAATTATTACCACAAGATTTATTAAAATTTGGATTAATCCCAGAATTTGTTGGAAGGCTTCCAATAATCGCAACTTTAAGAGAATTAGATAGGGAAGCTCTAATAAATATTGTAACAAAACCAAAAAATGCATTAGTAAAACAATATAAAAAATTGTTAGAATTGGATGAAGTTGAATTAGAGTTCAAACAAGAAGCCCTAGAGGCAATAGTAGAAAAAGCAATAGAAAGGAATACAGGTGCAAGAGGACTACGCTCTATTATAGAAGATATAATGAGAGATATAATGTTTGATGTTCCAACAAATCCAAAAATAGAAAAATGTATTATAACAAAAGATACAGTAGAAAAAAAAGCAGGACCTGAACTAATTATAAACGAAAAAAAGGAATCAAGAAGAATAAAAATAAAGAAAAAACAAGTTAATGTCCAAAAGCAGGGGGAAACGGCTTAAATAAGAAATATAATGGGTAATTATAAACAACATTAAATAGAACAGAAATAAAAATTTCTGTTCTATTTTTTTATGGAAAGCTTATGTAAATTAATACATATTAAGAAGCATAAAAAATGTTGTAAGCCATAATTTAATATGATAAAGTTAGTAACGAGGAAATCGTAATGTATTAATATCATTGCGATAGGATAATGTTTAATGATTTAGCTTCAATAAAATGTACGGAAAACATGTATTAAAAATAAAAGGAGGTGAAAAAAGACCACAATACAAATATGATATAAAAATTACTTTAATTACTTAGATTCACCACTGTAAAATTTATAGTAAAACCTTAACATTTTGATGCTAATATTATTATACATAAGATAAAATTATCCAATATAATTATAAAATAGAGTAGTATTCATACTACCATGAAGGAGGAAAAAATGAAAAAATCAATAATAATGACAATAATAATGGTTATGATAATATCACTTATAGGTGTAGTAAATGCTGCTAACGAGACAGCAACAGTATCAATAGCAGGAAAAAAAGAAGTAAAAAAAGGAGATAAAGTTACAGTAACAATGACAGTAAATTCTAAAAAAGCTGTTGTTGGTGCAGATTTTACAGTAAATTATGATTCTAAATTTTTAAAATTTGTAGAATCAAGTGCATTAGCTGCAAATGCAAATGAAGCTGGTAAAATAGTAGTTGAGCATGTTGCAACATCAGGAATTAAAGAAATAACATTTACATTTGAAGTAATAGGAAAAGAAGGTAGTTCAAATATTACAGCAACACCTTCAGCATTTACAGCAGGAACAACTGAAGAAGATGAAATCAAAGTTGATTCAATAAAAGGACCTTTTGTAGTATCAATAGCAAAAGCAGCTGAAACAACAAAACCAAAAGATGAAACAACACCAAAAGAAGAAGAAGAAACACCAAAAGCAAAAGATACTACACCAAAAACAGGCTCAGTAAATGTAGCTCCAGTAGTTGCAGTTTCAGCAATAGCAGGTTTAGCTGTTGTAGCTATTGCAATAAAAAAAATAAGAAAATAAAATTTTAAGATTGGAGAATATAAAATGAATAAAAAAATATTATTAAGTACATTTGTTGTTTCAGGATTAGTTGCAACTTCATTTTTAGCACCAAAATCAATGGCTGCAAAAATTAGTGATATAAATGCAGGTATTGCTGCTAGTATTAGTCATGGAGATACTTCAAATGATTATATAATGTCAGTAGTATTACCTAACAAAAAAACTGAAGGTTCAAATACTTTCACAAAAGCAAAATTAGTTAACTTATTAGAAGCAAAATATAAAAAAGGTATAGTAAAAGAAGTAAAAAAAGGATCTAAAACATTAACTAAAGATTCAGACAAAGTAGGTACAGGTGCTACTGTAACATTAACAACAGGAAGAAAAATGACTGTAGTATTATATGGAGATGTTACAGGAGATGGTATTGTTAATTTATTTGATACAGTTGCTATTGCTGAACATAGAGTTGGATCATCTAAAATTACTGATAAAACAAAATTAAAAGCAGCAGAATTAACAGGAAAAAAGAGTGATGGAAGTTTAGCTTTAAGTGATACAACAAGAGTTGCATTTTATAATGTAGGTTTAGTAGGAAGCAATACAAAATATGGAAAACGTATAGTGGACGAGTCGCTATATCCAGAAGGACTAGTAGAACAAGTAAATAGTGATACAATACTTAACCAAGCAGTTGAATCACTAAATAAAAATGAAAAAAACGGTGGAAAATTTGAAATAACATTAGATGCAGAAAAAAATGAAGCAGAATTCAAATTCCTTACAAAACAAAATGAAAAAATTGCTAGTTTTGCAGAATCTGGTTTAGTTGAAACATTAGTTGCAAAACTAAAAGAATATAGCGAAAATCTTGAAAAAATCGAGCTTTCATTTAATATAAATGGAAATGGAGATGCAAAAACAGTTGAATTAAAACCAGGGGCTACAGATGAAGAATGTAAAGAAGCAGCTATTGAATTGTTAGGTGGAAAAGATAATTTAAGTAGTTTAACTAATAAAACAATTAATGATCTTTTCGGAAAAACTTTAATAGCTAAATTCTATCTATTAGATACATCTAAATTAACAAATAAAGAAACAAATGCAACTCAAAATGGAAAAACTTGTGTTGAATATAAATTAAACTTTGTTAGTGGTGTAAACACAGACGAAGAAGTATTATCTGCTATAGATGTTGTAAATCAAAAAAAAGATAATGCAAACCTATTTAAAATTGACCTAGATCCAAAAACAAATGCAGGAACATTTGGTTTCTTAAACAATAAAAGTACTATGAATGATTTTATTGGTGCTGGTACAGGATTAATTAGTGAATTGTCTAATGTATTAAAAGATGCGAGACTAGAAAAAATAGAATTATCAGTAACTCAATCTCCAGCAACTCTAAAAGCTCAACCAAGTGTACAACAAAGTGGAGCAGAAAGTACAATAACATTAAATAAAAATGATAATCCAGTTAATATACTAACTAATGCAAAAAAATTAATGAACTATGCATTAGGAACAAATGATAGCGGATTAACATCAAAAACAGTACTTGATTTAGCTGGAGCTGAATTAACAGCAAAAGTTTATTTAGCTCAAGGTATAGAGACAGTTGAAGGGGAAAAAGTTGAAAATGCTACAGAAGCATCTACTACATATGTAGAATACAAATTAAAATTCTTAGTAAATGCAGATGAAGAAATGCAAGTAATATTTAATTCTTTAAATAATCATAAAGGAAATGATATTTATAGAGTAGAATTTAAAGATGATACCAATGACATTAATTTTAATATAGGAAAAAATTATCACAACACAAAATTAAGTGAATTATACGGAAAAGGAAATACTGGTCTAGTTATTGCAGCTCAAGAATTACTTACAAATTTAACTGGTCAAAATGAATTAACAGATGTAACAGCTACATTAGGTGGAAAAACATATGAACTAAGAAAAGGTAGCAAAGGTCAATCTGATAAAGTTGTTGAACTAATAAATGCTTTACTTGGTAAAGACGCTATTACAGGTAAAAGTGATGACGATTGGAGTGCAAACTTCGAAAATATAGAGCTTAACGTATTAAAAGGAAAAACAGTTGATATAGAAATAAAACTTACTGACAAAGCTGTTCAAGAATCTAACTGGAATCAAACAGAAAACTTTAAAGTACATTTCAATCTAGTAGATTCAACTTTTACAGCAGCTCAATAATATAACATAAGAACCAAAGAATAAAACTATCCTCTAAGAAATTAGAGGATAGTTTACGATAAATATTATAAAAGAGAAAAAAATATGAAAATTTTAGTATAAATATGAGGGGAAATGAACGATGAAGAAAGCATTAATTACATTATTTGCTTTGATAAGTATAATTATTGTAGCATTATTTGCAAGTAAAACTTTTGCAGCGAATATTGATGGAAATGGTGAATATTTAACAACTAGTATTAGTCGTACTACTTTAACAAATGAAGATGGTACAACCACATACAATTATACAATGTATGTATTATTGCCTTCAAAAAATGAAGCAGAAAATAAAACCAATTTTCTAACAAAAGAAGGAGTAATCTCATTACTAGAAAAAAAATATAAGCAAGGCATAGTAAGTAAAATATATAAAGCAGACGGAACAACAGAAATAACTGAAAATCAAGAAAAAGTAGGAACAGGTTCTATTGTAGAATTAACAACAGGCAAAAAAATAACAATCGTACTATATGGTGATGTTACAGGGGATGGAATTGTAAATTTATATGATACAGTTGCTATCGCTAAGCATAATGTCAGAGTTTCAGAGATTACAGACGATTACAAATTTAAATCAGCAGAATTAACAGGGGAAGACGTTGATGGTATAATAACTTTAAATGATACAACAAGAGTTGCATTTTATAATGTAGGTTTAGTTGGAATAAATAATAAGTATGGAAAATACATAATTGATAAAGAATTATATCCAGAAGATTTTGTTGATGAAGTTAATTTAGATAAACTCATAAAAGATACTGCAAATAAATCAGAGAATTTTCATATTTCTTTCTCTTTTGATAATGATAAAGCTGTAGGAATAAAAGTAGAAAAAAGAGAAGAAAAACTATCAGAAGTAATAGAAGAAAGTTTAACTAAATATATTACAGAACTTTTTAAAACAGAAAAAATTAAATCTATAACTTTAAATACTCAAATTGCAGATGTTTCTGAATTAACAATAAATAAATCAGATTATGAAAATATATCAGAAATATTTAAAACATATTTTACAGAAAATTCAGATAAAATATTCGCAAGAGAAAATTACGAAGATGTAATTATGGGTGATTTTGCAAATAAAAAATTCAGCTTAAAAATAGATTTACAAGATGATTTAGTATTAAAAGATGAACAAAAGGAAGACTTATATTCAAAAACTTATGATCTTGAATTTACTGCAAATCCTATAAAATTAACATTTAATTTGGGCTATGAAGGGTCAAAAGATATAAAACAAGAACAAACAGATGCAGGACTTGTTCAAAAACCACAAGACCCAACAAGAACAGAAGAAAGACAAGAAGAAGGTAAAGAGAAAAGAACAATAAAATATAAATTTTTAGGTTGGTATTTAAAAAACGGAGACAATATTGAAGAAGAAGCATTTGACTTTGAAAATACAAAAGTAGAGTATGATACAACATTTGTTGCAAAATGGTCAGAGATAGTAGATGAAGACTATGAAATAAACGACGTAATTGACGAAATAAACGGAAAAGAAAGTGCCAAACAAGATGAAGCAAGATATAACATTGGTTTTGTTGGAAATAAAAATATAAACATAGGAATATTAAAAGGTGATGAACAATTAGACCAAGTATTTGGCGAAAATTCAAATATCTTAAAATTTTTAAAATCTAGTTTAGAAGAAGAAAGAATAGAAAAAATAGTAATAAAATATAAGGACCAAGAGATTACATTTACTAAAGACGATGTAAATGTAAAAATGA
Source organism: uncultured Clostridia bacterium (assembly GCA_947588635.1). Lineage (GTDB taxonomy): Bacteria > Bacillota > Clostridia > TANB77 > CAG-508 > CAG-452. The sequence continues at coordinate 18,751 of CANPYN010000013.1, read as the reverse complement.
AAGAATTATTAAATTTAATTTATAATAGCGAAACTAATGAAAAAGAAGATTCAAACAGAAAATTATCAGATTTATTACATGTAAAATTAGAAATGGATGTTGTATTAAACAATGAATATACACTAAAAGAAGGCGAAACAGCTAAATATAGTATTGAATTTAATGAAACATTAAATCTTGATAATTGGGTTGAAAAATTAATAAATAGTGATAAAGTGGGAAAAGATTATTTTGAATTTACTTACAATACTGAAAGCAACTCTGACTCTATAACAGCTAAAGTAAAAAATAGAGCACAAAATTTATCTAGCCTTGAAGGAAAAAATACAAACATATTAGAGGCATTAAGTGATTTAGTTACTGCAACCGAAATAAAATCAGTTAATATAACTGTACCAAATACTAATAAAAAATTAGAATTAACTAAATCTGAAGGCGGAGAAAGAATTAAAAGTATAGCATTAGAATGGATTAAAGAAAATCTAAAAGATTTAGATGAAGGAAATCAATTTAATGGAGTTATTTTAGGAGATTTATATGAAAAATCATTCCAAATAAAGATTGAACTAGAAGATAATGTGCAAATAAATGATGGACATCATAATGGAGAAAAAAATAGAACATATACAGTAAAATTTACAGCAGATCCTATTAAATTAACTTACGAATATGGAACTAATGGAGACAATAAAACAGAAACAAAAACTCAAGAAAAAGCTGGAACAGTAGGAAAAGCAAACATACCACAAACAGCATTAAAAAATAAAGACGAAAAGCAATATAAATTAGTTGGTTGGTATAAAAAAACAGATGAAGATAGCCATGAAGATACTGTATTTGACTTTGATAGCACAAAAGTAGAATATGATACCACCTTTGTAGCAAAATGGAACGAAGTAATAGATGTAGATAAAAAAATAACAAATGCTGTAGAAGAAGTTAATAAAAAAGAACAAGAATCTTCTATATTTGACATAGATAAAAAAGAAGATGATCTTACATTTGAATTTAAACAAAGAGATAAGAAAGTTTCAGATATTCAAGATGTGAAAATTGAGGAAATTTTAGATAAAATTCTAAAAAATGAAGGAATAGAAGAAATAACAATTAAAATAGAAGGTTCAGAAGAAGAATATCACTTAAAAATTACAGAAGATAAAAAAACATGCAAAGAAGAACTAATAAATCTAGTTAAAAAATTAATTCAAGATGAATATGCAGAGGAGAATTTAACAGATTTATTAGGTAAAAAACTTTCATTAACAGTAAAACTAGATAGTAATAAAGCTGTTATTAATGATGATACTTACGAAGGAGCTTATGAAAAAACATATTCTATAAGTTTCGTAGAATTATTAAAAAAAGGCGAAATTATTGAAAATGTATTAAAAGATAACCAAAAAGACGATAACTATAAAGCAGAATATGAAGAAGGAACACTAACAGTTATACCGAAATCAAGTGGAGAAAGTATTGCAGAAACAAATAATCAAGATGAAAGCAATATATTAACTGCATTAGTAGGAGATTCTAGAATTGAAAAAATAGAATTAAAATATGGTAAAGATAAAGAACATAGTGTAGATTTAAAAACATTAGTAACTAATGGCGAAACAGCTAAAATAGATGAAAAACTAAAAGAATATCTAAAGGAAAATTGGCAAGAATTTTGCACATGCACAAAAGACTGTTGTGATGGCGAAGTATGTTCTTGGGATAAGGCAAAAAATGAATGCTTAATAAATTGTGGAGACTTTGAGTTAGAAATAACTTTAGCAGAAACAGAAGAATTTGCATTAGGTGGAGAAAGAACTGCAACTTACAAAATCGATTTTAAAAGAGATGACGTAAAAATACAATTAAACTTTAAAAACGGCGACACAAACACAGTTAAAGATATTACAATTAAGGAAAGTGAAGGCTTACCAGTATCTGAGGAAAATATAACAGCATGTATGAAAGAAGAACAAGTAAATTACCCAACATGGGAAGAACACGAATTCAATTATTGGGCATCAGATGAAAAAGGTACAAAATATGATTATAATAAAAAAGTAACATCAAGTGATGGAGATGCAGACTTAAAATTATATGGAACTTGGTGGCTAATATTAAATACAGATGAAGATATAGAAAATTCTATAACAGAAAATAAAGCAACATTAAAAGATAAATACGAAGAAACATTTGAAACAACACCAGGAAATATCGAAGCAAACAATGTAACTATTGATGTTAGAAACACAGACCAAAATATTGACACAGTATTAGATACAGGTTTAGGTAAGGCATTAGAAAAAGAATTACAAAAAGATGGTGTAACTGCTATAGAAGTCAGCTATGAAGGAAAAGATAGTAATACGACAAAAGTTACATTTGACGGAACAAACAAAGAAGCAAGCATGACTACATTATTCAACGCAATTGAAACAGACAGTGTAGCTGCCCAAACAAAAGCTGTTGCTAATACTAATTTAAAACTAACACAATTATTAGGAAAAAGCCTAACGGCAGAAGTAAAATATGATAAGAATAAAGTAAAACTAGATAAAGATCCAAATTTAGTAACAACATATAAAATTAATTTTATAAAATATGTAACTTATAAAGACATCAACGATATTGGACAAAAAATGATTACAAGTTATATAAATAACCACGCAAGTACACATCACAAAGTTACATTACAAGACGATAAAACTATAATTGTTGATTGTACAAACAAAAAGAATGCTACACTATTGGAAGCGGCACAAGGTTGCGGAGCTAAAACAGCAATATTTGAACTTATTAAAAAAGATCCAATTAATGCAATTAGTGTAAAAGAAGAAGGAAAAAGTGTTACTCCTGTTAGACTTGCTAGGGGAATGTCAGAGAGTGATATGCTTTATGGCTTGTTAGAGTGCTTTACTGGTAAGAAAGGTTTTGAAGCAATGATGTATGCTTATGGAATGAATATGAAAGATTGGATTGATCATAATTTGGAAATTACAGTTGAATTACTTGATGGATATGAGTGGAAAGGTAATATAGAACCATTGAAATATCAACTACAAATAATAGCAAATTGAGAAAAAAAGGGGGAAATGAAGTGAACCCCAATTAGTTCACAAGAAAAAAAGAGTTTATGTGATAGAATAACACTTATCGAAAGGTAGGTGTTATTTTAATGGGAAAACATTATTCAGATGAGTTTAAAAATAAAATTATGAATGAATATTTAAGTGGTGAAAATGGTGGAAGTATAAATTTATCTAAAAAATATAATATTTCTTTTCATACTATAGATACATGGATTTATAAATATAAAAAGCAAGGAAATCTTGACAATGATATTCATCACACAAGAGGTAGAAAAAAAGAATTAGATATAGATTATAAAGAAAAATATGAAATATTAAAAAAATACCAAGCCTTTATAAAGGCACAACGAGAGAAAAAGTAACATTTATTAATTTATATATTAATAAATATAAGCTTTCAAATATGTGTGCTGCGTTGGATATAAATAGACGAACATATTATAAATATCGTAATAGTGAAGATAAAGACTATTATGATTACTTATTAATAAAAGAAATATTTGATGAATCAAAAGGCACATATGGATATCGTAGGATTTGTGAAGGTTTATTGATTAAATATGGTGTAATATATAATCATAAAAAAGTACAGAGAATAATGAATAAATACAATATCAAGCCACAATATACAAGAAAAAAAAGAAATCCTTCTTATAAAAGAATAGAAGAAAATGTTAAGCCAAATCTATTAAAAAGAAAATTTAATACAGATAACGAAAATAAAATATGGACAACAGATATTACATATTTGATATATAAAGGCAAAAGGGCTTATTTATCAACAATTATAGATTTATATGATAGAAAAGTAGTTGCTTATAAAATTTCCAAATTTAATAATATTCCCTTAGTTATAGATACATTAAATGAGGCAATAGCAAAAAGAAAAGATGTACATGGACTTATCATTCACAGTGATCAAGGATTCCAATATACATCTTTTGAGTACAAAGCCATTTGTGAATCAAAAGGTATACAAATTTCTATGTCAAGAAAAGGAACACCAATAGATGATTCACCAATGGAATCTTTCCACGGGATACTTAAGAAAGAAACTTTGTATAATAATAATATCACAAATCTAAACGAATATATAGCATTAGTTGAAGAGTGGATAGAATTTTATAATACTAAGAGATTAAAAAATAAGAAGAAATAGAAATTTTCCTATTTCTTCTTAAAAGTCCTTTTTTATTTAGTGAACATTTTTGGGGTTCACTTCAATATCCCCTTTTTTTCTAACTCTAAAAATTTTCCTTTTATTAGTTATGTGAATTATAATACACAAACACAAAATAAAATTTAAAAAAAGACTTGAAAATAAAAAAATAATGTAGTATTATAATTTTTGTAAACAAGATATTATAAGTTTATATATTAATTATGAAAGGGGAAATTTAAGATGAAGAAAAAAATCTTAGCAATCACAATTTTAGCACTAGCACTATGTATGGCACTTGTATTTGCAAAACCAGTAATGGCAGCAGAAGCTTGTAGTGCAGAAGGATGTGCAGAAGGATGTCAAAATGAAGAAAACTGTACAGCAGAATGTTGTCCAGTATTAATAGGAGACAAATGTTATCCTACATTAGAAGATGCAGTAACAGCAGTTCAAGCAAATCAAACAATTACATTAAGAGGTGACGTTGCTGTAAGCAAAATGGTAGACATTAAAACACCAAATGTTACACTTAATTTAGGAGGATATACACTAACTTCTTCTGAAAGCTTTACAGGTTCTTATGATAATGATAAACATCTAGTACAAATTAATGCTAATGGAGTAACTGTAAAAAATGGTTCTATAGTTACTACTGAAAAAAATAAACACGGTGTTAATGTATGGGAAGCTAATGATGTTACATTAGAAGGTCTAAAAATAGACCATTCAAAAGCTGGTATCAGTGGAGCTCCAGTAGTTATAAATGGATCTTCTGTGACAGTGAAAGGAAAATTAGATTTAGTACTTGGTGCAAATTCTTGGTATGGAATTGATGTTGATCCAAAAAATAAAGAAAATGCTACTTTAACTTTAGCAGATAAGTCTTCAGTAGCTGCAAAAGGTAATGGAGACAAGGCTGTTGTATATCAAGATCCAATTAAAGAAGAGAATAAAACAAGCAGTGTTGATATAGGTGGAAAAACAGAAGTTGCTATAAAAGATGATGAAGGAACTACATATTATGTAGGACTAACAGGGGAAGAAGTTGCTGAAATAGCAAAAGCAGGCTCAACAGTTACAGTAATGAAAGGAGAAATGGCATTAGATAATTTAGCAGATAATGTAACAGTAAAAGCAGAAGAAGGAGCAAAAGCAACAGTAAATGGATATGAAGTAACAGAATCAGGAGTAGATACAAGTGTATTAAACAAATTAAAAGAATTAGAAGCATTATTAAATAAATTAAAAGAAGAATTAAAGAACCAAGGAATAGCACAAGAAGAAATAGAAGGAAGATTAGAAGTAGCAGAACAATTAATATCAGACCAAGATGTAACAATAGCAGAATTACAAGAACAAATAGAAAATTTACAAGCACAATATAAGGAATTAAAAGGTGAAGAAAAACAAGAAGAGCAAAAAGAAAAAGACAACACACCAAAAACAGGTTCAATAGATGTAGCATTAATGGCAACAGTAGTAAGTGCTATATCACTTGCAGGAATAGTAACAGTAAAAAAATATACAAAATAAATTATATATATTATATAGGTAATGGAGCAGAAATTTAATTTCTGCTCTAATTTTATTGAATAAGGTGCTTCAAACTAACTATATTAATTTAAAAAATTTGTGACATATGTTTGACTAACCTTATAAAATATTACAAAACGTTACAAAAAAATATTGAAAATAACAAAATCAAATGATATAATTCAAACTATGCATAATATTTATTTTATTGATTTAAAGTAAAATTCAGAAAGGAATGAAGTAGTAATATGAAGAGTTATTTTAAACAAAAATATTTATTTGTAATAATACCAATTATAATTTTAATGTTATTAGCTGCAGGTGGAATATTATTAGCAGATGATAATACGATTAACTTAGAGATAGAAATAAAAGAAGATGAAAATACAGCAGAACTAACATGGTCGGTTAAAGATAAAGACACAAATTTAGATAGCTATACATATACTGTAGAAAGAAGTGTTAACGATAGTAAAACATATACTGAGATTTCAAGTTTGCCAAAAGACACTATCCATGTACTTAATGTATATCCTACAGGTACATATAATGAATCAACTACAGAAAAAGCATCCTTTTTATTGAAAAATTGGATGGAGTCTCCAAATGTTAATAGTGAAAATGGATACGGAAAAGGATTAATTGAAGTTACACCAGTATCAATAAATGAATTTAATAATAGCCCTGAAAAATACTTATCAGGTAATGCAGGTAGTGAGACAAGTTATAAATATGATGTTATATTTTTCGGTTCTTGGGATTCGTATGGGGGAAATAGTACTGATTTAAAAGGAAACCTTTGCAATATTGATGGTACAGATGAAGAACAAAATACAGTTGCAAGTACATCTGAAAAAGGTAGTAAAAAATATGAAAATAAGACAAGTAAAGATGGAGCAGTTAAAAGTGTTGAAGATTTTATAAAAACTGGAGGAAGTGTAATATTTGGGCATGACACAATAGGTTTACACGAAGGTCAAAAGCATCCTAATTTTGCTTATTTAGGAGAAAAATATGTAGGTATCACAACTGATACTACATATACACAGCATCCTTGCGATCAAGTATATATATGTAGAACTGGTGTGTTTACAAGTTATCCATGGGATATAACTGACGATTTAAAAGACTTCAGTGGAAAACAATGTATACAAATACCTAAAAGCCATTGTCTTGGACAACACGCAAGTGGTGATATTTGGCTTAAATTTAATACGAGTGATTATGGAACAGATGATATGAATTTTTATTTAACTACTTATAGAAATAACAGTTCTGATAATGGGACTAAGAACGGAATGTGTGCTATGATTCAAACAGGACATTCTAGTGGTACTGCAGATCCATCTGAAGAAAAAATTATAGCAAACTTAATTTTCTATTTAAGTACAATAGATAAAATTAATGGACACTTAACAGATGGAGACTTTAGAGATATAAATGCTCCAACAGTTACAGTATCAGAAAGTGATATAACAACAAATAGAAATAAAGCAACTGTAAAGATTACAGGTAAAGATGAAGGAACTACATATCATTATTATGTAATCGGGGTAAGTAATGCAGATTCAACTAAAAAAGTTGAATCATCAAAAAAAGAAGCTACAAGAAAAGCTACAGGAATAGTAAAATATGAATATATAGTAGATGGAAATAATGAAACTAATTTAGATAATGAAAGTAGTAATAAAAAAACAGTTACAACTGATGCTAAAAATGAACTAACAACAAGTATAGAATGTACAGTAGGAGACACACCAAAAACATATTTACATATAAGAGCAATAGATGGAGCTGGAAATAAAGGAGAAACACAACATGTATTAATATATACAAACAATGCACCAAAAATAACACTTAAACAAAGCCCAATGGAATGGACAAATAGTGATGTTACAATAGTAGCAGAAGGAACGGACAAAGAGGGAAAAGTAGAAAAAGTTTCAGTAAATGGAGAAAATATAAGTACTTCAAAAGCAGGTGCATATGATGAGAATACAAAAAAATATGAGCAAGAATTTAAAGCAACAAAAAATGGAACATATACATTTACAGGAACAGATAATGGAAGTGTAACAGGAAATGCAAGTATAGAAATAACTAATATAGATAAAACAGATCCAGAAGGAACAATAAAAGAAGAGAAAGAAAATGATAGAAAGGTTACAATAACAGCAACAGACAATGAATCAGGAATAGCAAGAGTGATATTAACAAACGGAGAAAACGAAGAAAAAGTTATATATATAAACGAAGAAGCAATAGAGAAAAATGCAAGTGGAACAAAAACATCTGGAGAAAAAACAAAGGAAGTAACATATACATTTGAAGAATCAGATGAATATAATAAAGTAATAATAGAGGATATAGCAGGAAACAAAAAAGAAATAGAATTAGGAATAGACTCAGAAGGATTAGAAATAAAATATGTAGATAGTAATCATCCAGAAGCAGGAGTATTAAAAACAACAACAGAACAAACAGGAAAAGTAGGAGAAAGCTATACAGCAGAAGCAGAAGAAATAGAAGGATACAAACTAGTAGGAATAAAAGTAAATGGAGAAGAAGTAGTAGGAACAGAAACAAAAATAGAAGGAGTGTACACAGTAGGAAAGCAGACAATAGAATATGAATACAAGAAAGAATCAAAAGTAATAGTAAAACACAAAGATGCAAACACAGGAGAAGAAATAGCAGAAGAAACAGAAGAAAGTTACTTAGAAGGAGATACATATAAAGTATCAGCAAAAGATATAAAGAACTATATAGTTGACAAAGACAAAGAAAATGAAGGAACAATGGGAAGAGAAGACAAAGTAGTAGAATTCAAATACAGAAAAATAACAGAAGGATTAGTAGTAAAATATGTAGATGAAATAACAGGAAACGTTTTAGGAGAAAAAATATATGAAGGTGGAGAAGGAGAAAAAATAAAAACAGAAGCAATAGAAATAGAAGGATACAAACTAACGAAATCACCAAAAGTAACAGAAATAGGACTAACAGTAGAAGGACAAGAAGTAAAATATTATTATAAAAAGATAATAAAAATAGAAATAGTAGGAAAAGATGAAAAGACAGGAGAAGAATTATACAGAATAGAAAAAGAAGGACTAGAAGGAGAAGGATATAAAACAGAGGCAAGAGATGTAAACAGATACAAGGTTGACAAAGAAAAGATGCCAAAAAATGCAAGAGGTACATATCAAAAAGCAAAAGAAGAAGTAGTATATCTATATAACAAAGTATCAGGAGGAATAAAAGTAGAACATATAGATATAGACACAAACAAAATAATAAAAGAAGAAAGATATGATGGAATAATTGGTGAAAAATACACAACAGAAGAAAGAAAGTTAAAGAATTACAACTATGTAAAAACAGAAGGAAAAACAAAAGGAGAAATGACAGAAGAAGAAATAGTAATAAAATATTATTATAAGAATTATAAGAAAGAACTAGATGAAACACCAAAAACAGGTTCTGCAAATGTAGCATTAATTACAACAGTAGTAAGCGCTATATCACTTGCAGGAATAGTAACAGTAAAAAGATATACAAAATAAATTATATATATTATATAGGTAATGGAGCAGAAATTTAATTTCTGCTCTAATTTTATTGTATAGGAAAATCAGATTTTATCTTGGCAATATATGAGATTTGCCATATACAACAAGGTTAGGTTATCTGTTATGTAAAAAATGTAAAAAAATGTAAAATTACGTAAATATTAAATTACTTAAACATGTAAAGTTATTGCAATCTAAAATTTAACATAGTATAATATCTTTATAAACTAAAGACAAACAGTTTATATATTAAATTTGAAAGGAGAAAAGAAATGAAAAAATTAGTAGGTTTAACTTTATGTAGTATGCTTGTATTACTTACATTTGCTTCTAATGTTTTTGCAACTACTTATACTTTCGATAGCTTTACTGCAGGAGATGGATATGGAACAAAAACCAAAGTAGATGATAATATTACAAAATTAAATGGTACATGGGATGAAACTATGGGAATGAAGGTAGGACCATTTAGTAAAGCTAGTAAGGCAAAGCTTGCAGATGGAATTCAAGAAGAAACTTATGTAGAAATTGACCTAGAAGAACTTAAACAAGGAGAGCTTTTTGAGGTTTCATTAGCTTTAAAGAATAATAAAGATGAATATGTTTCAGAAGCTGTTGTAAGTAGCCAAAAAACTAATGATGGTGAAGTTTCTGTAACAGCAGGTTGGGCTTCAAATTTTAAAGCAGTTGTTAAAGAAAGTGGTATCTATACATACAGATGGGAAGTGTATACAAAAAATAATAAAACATATGTAGAATTTACACTATTAAATGGTGAAGATGTAGTTGGAACTACTGGAATAATTGATTTTGATACAATCACAACAACTGATACTAAGAATCCAATTGCTGGGCAAGATGATGTTAGTGTTAAATACTTATGGTTTTGTAATATTCAAGTAGAAAATGGAATAAATGTTTATGCTGAATTACCTAAAACAGAGGACCCAACAGACCCAACAGAACAACCAACGGAGCCAACGGAACCAACAACACCTGAAGAATCTGAAACAACAGAAACACCAGAAGAGACAAAAACATCATCTGAATCTAAAGAAAAAGACAACACACCAAAAACAGGTTCTGCAAATGTAGCATTAATGGCAACAGTAGTAAGTGCTATATCACTTGCAGGAATAGTAACTGTAAAAAAATATACAAAATAAATAAAAAATAATGTATAAATATTGGAGCAGAAGATAGATTTTCTGCTCTAATTTTATTGAAAATATTGAAATATTACAAAAAATATGATATTAATATAAAGAAATTAGTTTAATTGAGGAGAAGGAATATGGCAAGGGGAAAACATGGAAAAAGTAAAAAACGTTATAAGTTAAATAGCAAGAAATTAATATTAAGATTATTAATATTGGTTTTAATAATAAGTTTATCAGTAACTGCATATTTTTTATTTAATAAATTTAAAAACAAAAAAGAGAATAACGATGTACAAGAAATATTTAGTAATGTTGATGAAAATAATCCAAATGAAAGAATAGAAAAAGTAAAAGAATTGCAAAAAGAAAATCCTGATATAATTGGATGGCTTGAGATAGAAAATAGTGATATAAGTTACCCCGTATTACAGGGAGAAGATAATGAATATTATATGACTCACAACTATAAAAAGGAATACTCTAAAGATGGTTCTTTATTTTTGGACAAGGATTATGATTGGAATTTGCCAAGTACAAATCTTCTAATATATGGACACAATAATATGAGTAGTGATGAAATGTTTTCAAAACTTCTAAATTATAAAGAAGAAAGTTATTATAAGGATCATAAAACAATAAGATTAACTACAGATAAAGAAGATGCAGAGTATGAAATAATAAGTGCATTTTTATCAAGAGTATATTATAAGTCTGAAAAAAATGTATTCAGATATTATTACTTTATAAATGCAGAAAATGAAGAAGAATTTAACGATTTTGTAAATAATGCAAAAAAAGAAAGTTTATATGATACAGGAGTTACAGCAGAATATGGAGATCAACTTCTAACACTTTCTACTTGCTCTTATCATACAACTGATGGAAGGTTTGCAGTAGTTGCAAGAAAAAAATAGATAAATTGTTGTTTGTATTATGAAATTTGTTTAGGTAATTGTTATAACATTTTATATTAATATTTTGGATACCGAGGTAGTGACCTCAAAGGCAATATCCTGCGCCAGCCGGTGAGGTTAGAAATATTAATAATAAAATGTTATAACAATTTCAAAGGGAAAACAATTTTTTTATGATAAAATGTTAATCCTATGTATTGACAAACAATCTAAGGATTTGGTATAATATACAAGTTGAAAAATATGCACATATAGTTACAGTTTAGGATTGTGCTTTTATTTACAAAATAAGAGTGTTCTTAAATGTAAAAGACTATGTGGAGGAAAAAACAAGGAGGAATGAAAAATGGCAGTAGTTGCAATGAAACAATTACTAGAAGCAGGTGTACATTTTGGACACCAAACAAAAAGATGGGACCCTAAAATGGCTGAATATATTTATCAGGCAAGAAATGGTATCCATATTATTGATTTACAAAAGACTTCAAAGAAAATTGATGAAGCATATAGCTTTATGAAAGAAGTAGCTGAAGAAGGAAAGGATATTCTTTTTGTAGGAACTAAAAAACAAGCACAAGAATGTATTAAAGAAGCAGCTATAAAAAGCAATATGTTCTATGTTGACCAAAGATGGCTTGGAGGAATGCTTACAAACTTTAAAACAATTAGAAAAAGAATTGAAAGATTAAACAAATTAGAAGAAATGCAAGAAGATGGTACATTTGATGTATTACCTAAAAAAGAAGTTGCAGCATTAAAAAATGAAATGGAAAAACTAGAAAAAAATCTAGGTGGAATTAAAAATATGACAAAAATGCCTGGAGCAATGTTTGTAGTTGATCCTAAAAATGAAAGAATTGCTGTTTTAGAAGCAAAAAAATTAAATATTCCAATTATTGGATTAGTTGATACAAATTGTAATCCAGAAGATGTAGATTATCCAATTCCAGGAAATGATGATGCAATAAGAGCTGTAAAATTAATTACAGATGTTATGGCAAATGCAATTATAGAAGGAAGACAAGGAGAAATATTAGAGGCTGAAAACGAAATGGTTGAAGAAGCTGAAAATGTTTCAGAGGAGCCAAGTATAGAAGAAGTTGTTGCAGAAGAAACAACTGAAGAAACAGTAACTGAGTAAAATATAATTTGAATATAATAAATGTAAATGCGTAGGGGACGCACCCCTGGGCGGCCCACAAATAATGGATTGCCGTATGGGTGGCGACCCCTACAATAAAATATGAATTAAAAATATAGAGGAGGAATTTAAATGATATCAGCACAATTAGTAAAAGAGTTAAGAGAAAAAACAGGTGCAGGTATGATGGATTGCAAAAAAGTTTTAACAGAAACAGATGGAGATATGGAGAAGGCAGCTGAGTTATTAAGAGAGAGAGGAATAGCAAAAGCAGCTAAAAAATCAGATAGAATAGCAGCAGAAGGATTAGTTTATTGTTATGTAACAGATGACAAAAAGATTGGTGTTGTATTAGAAGTAAATGCAGAGACTGACTTTGTTGCAAAAAACGAAGAATTTAAAACATTTGTTGCAGACACAGCAAAACAAATAGCTGAAAAGGCTCCATCAAATGTAGAAGAATTACTAGGACAAACATCTATGTCTGATGAAACAAAGACAATAAAAGATATATTAACTGATAAAATAGCTACAATAGGAGAAAATATGTCAATAAGAAGATTTGAAAGATTTGAGAGTACAGGTATAGTAGAAAGTTATGTTCATGGTGATGGAAAAATAGGTGTTCTTGTTGATTTCCCTAAAGGAGAAGAAAATGTTGCAAAAGATGTATGTATGCAAATTGCAGCAGCAAGACCAGAATACTTAAATAAAGAAGCTGTTCCACAAGATGTAGTAGCACATGAAATGGAAATATTAAAGGCACAAGCAATGAATGAAGGAAAACCAGCTGAAATTGCTGAAAAAATGGTACAAGGAAGAATAGGAAAATTCTATTCAGAAATTTGTTTATTAGATCAACCATTTGTTAAAGATCCAGATATGAAAGTGCAAAAATTATTAGAAAATAACAATGCAGAAATAACAAGATTTGCAAGATTTGAAAAAGGTGAAGGCCTTCAAAAAAGAGAAGAAAACTTTGCTGAAGAAGTTGCAAAGCAAATGAATCAATAAAATAAAAAATTAAATATCCTCCGGCATAGCCGGGGGATATTTAATTAAAATATAAATAAACATATTTGAAGATGTAGAGAGGTAAAGATATATGAAAGTAATGTGCATATCAGATATTCATGGAAGCATAGAGAATCTTAAAAAAGTAATAGATAGATATAGAGAAGAAAATGCAGATAAATTATTAATCTTAGGAGATTTTTCTAGTTATTATCATTCGTCAAGTGATTTTGAAGTTGCAGAAGTATTAAATAATATGTCTGGAGCAATTATAGCTGTGAAGGGTAACTGTGATAATAGTTATATAGATGAATTATTTAATTTTGGATTAGGATATTTAAAAACTATTGATGTAAATGGAATCAAAGTAACATTAACACATGGGCATATATATAATAGAAACAATTTACCAGAGAACTGCGGAAGAATTTTTATTTCTGGTCATACACATGTAGGAATGATTGAAAAAGTAGGAGATAAAATTATTGCAAATCCAGGTTCTATTTCTAAACCAAGAGGTGGAAGTAAGAAAAGTTATATAATAATAGATGAAGAAAATATAGAATTGAAAAGTATAGATGGAAAATTAATTAAAAGTTTAAAAATAAGGGAATAAATAGTTACTATTGGACATAGAAAATCAATTGATTTATTCTATGTTATAATAGACTAAATTTTATAAATATGTTTTAATTTGAATTAAAATTAAAAAAAGCCTTTTCAATTAATAAGTATGTATGATACAATGATAAAGAATTGAATGGAGGTTTTTATATGAAAGACATAGCGTATAAAAGAATACTGCTAAAATTAAGTGGTGAAGCACTTGCAGGAGAAAAGAAAACAGGAGTAGATTCAAGCACTGTTGGTAAAATATGCGATAAAATAAAAGAAATAGTAGATATGGGTGTACAAGTATCGATAGTAGTAGGAGGAGGAAATTTTTGGAGAGGAAGAGATGGACATCAAATGGAAAGAACTACATCTGATTATATGGGTATGCTTGCAACTACAATAAATGGATTAGCCTTGCAAGATGCTTTAGAAGCAAGAGGAATATATACAAGAGTACAAACAGCCATAGAGATGAGAGAGATAGCAGAACCATATATAAAAAGAAAAGCAATAAAACATTTGGAAAGAGGTAGAGTAGTTATATTTGCATGCGGTACAGGTAATCCATATTTTTCAACAGATACAGGAGCAGCACTTCGTGCAGCTGAAACAGATGCGGAGGTTATATTACTTGCAAAAACAATAGATGGAGTATATTCTGCTGATCCAAAAGAAGATCCAAATGCAATAAAATATGATGAAATATCATATTTAGATATATTAAATAAAGATTTAAAAGTAATGGATTCAACAGCAACATCACTTTGCAGAGATAACAAAATACCATTAGTAGTATTTGGAATAGATGACCCAAATAATATTGTAAGAATTATTAAAGGAGAAAAGATAGGAACGCTCATAAAATGAGGGACATACCTCGATCTATGAGGAAATACTTATGAGCGAGGTGTGTCCCTCAAACCTTGTAAAAGACATACCTCGATATATGAGTCATAATTAAGAGTGAAAAGTGAAGAGTATAAAATTTGCTTCACAAATTATGAAAGGAGAAATTAAATTATGGATTTTAAACATATTGAAGAAAAAATGGATAAAACAATTAATGTTTTAGTAGAAAATTATGCAGAGGTAAGAGCAGGTAGGGCTAATCCTGCAATATTAAATAAAATAAAGGTAGATTATTATGGAACACCAACACCAATAAATCAAGTAGCAGGTATTTCTGTTCCAGAGGCAAGATTAATAGTTATACAACCATGGGATGCTAGTTTATTAAAAGAAATAGAAAAAGAAATATTAAAAGCAGAAATAGGAATTAACCCAAATAATGATGGAAAAGTAATAAGACTTGCATTTCCAGAGTTAAACGAAGAAAGAAGAAAAGAATTAGTTAAAGAAATAAAAAAGACAGCAGAAGATGCTAAAGTATCAATTCGTTCTGTAAGAAGAGAGGGAATTGATGAAGCTAAAAAAATGCAAAAAGATAGCCAAATGACAGAAGATGAATTAAAATTAGCAGAAGATCAAATTCAAAAACTAACTGATGGAAAAATAGCAGAAATAGATAAAATTTTAGCAGAAAAAGAAAAAGAAGTTATGAGTGTATAGAGAGTATTTAAATATAATATGCTCTGTAAAAAGGAAAATTATGAAAAAATTACCGAAAAATACAAATAGAATATTGGCCATTTCGGGTGTTGCAATTTTATTAATAATATTAGCTTTTTCAATATATGGATTAGCTAAAGATACAAAAAAACAAGAGGAAACTCAAACTACTATGAGTATGCAAAATACCGATGGCGAAATAAAAGAAGAAGAAATTAATATAGAAAAACTTGAAGAATATATACCAGAAGAAGCTAAGAATCAAACAAATCAAATGAATTCCAATTCAACAAGTAAATCATCAAATAGTACAAAAAAAAGTAGTGGAAATAAGTACTATATTAAAGTGAATTACGGAGCAAATACTGTTACAATTTACACAAAGGATGAATCAGGAGAATATACAGTGCCAGTAAAAGCTATGATTTGTTCAACTGGTACAGCAACACCAAAATCAGGTACATATACAATAAAAGGAAAATGGCGTTGGCTTGGGCTACTTGGAGGAGTATATGGACAATATAGTACACAAATTGTAGGAAATATACTTTTTCATTCAGTACCATATTTAGAAAAAAGTAATCCAGGGTCATTGGAATATTGGGAATATGATAAATTAGGAACAAGTTGTTCTGCAGGCTGTATAAGGCTAACTGTTAGAGATGCAAAATGGATTTATAATAATGTATCTGCAGGAACTTTAGTTAAATTTTATTCTTCATCAAATCCAGGACCTTTAGGTAAACCATCTGCAAAGAAAATATCTGGAAATACAAAATGTAGAAATTGGGATCCAACTGATGATAATGCAAATAATCCTTGGAAAACCTATGTAGAAGAGAGTGTTAAAGAAAAAGACAATAAAAAAGATAACAATAAAACTAACTCAGATAAAAATACAACAAATAATAAAAATACTAACACTAACCAGAATAAAGATAAAAACAAGGATCAAGGTACAAATACTAATACTAGTGCTAGTACTAGTACTAATACTAATACCAATACCAATAAAAATACTAACACTAATACAAACACAAATGCTAATATGAATACTAGTACTAATCAAAACACTAATACAGAGATAAAGGGTAACACCACTAAAACAAATGCATAATTAATAAATATGTTAGTATAAGATTAAATGAAAGCTTTTTTAAAATTATTTTCAAAAAGCTTTCATTTTTTTTATATATTATGATAAAATAATAAAGATAAAAGTAGGTAAAGAAAGGTAATTAAAATGGAAAGTATTGATAAAAATAACTTACCAAGGCATATAGCAATAATAATGGATGGAAACAGAAGATGGGCAAATAGCAAAGGACTTGCAACAAGAGATGGGCATAAGGCAGGAGCAGATGCATTGGAAAACATATCAAAGTTTTGTAATGAAATCGGAATAGAATATTTAACTGTTTATGCATTCTCAACAGAAAATTGGAAGAGAAGTAAAGAAGAAGTATCAGCATTAATGGCAATATTAAGAATATATGTTGATTCATTTTTAAAAGAAAAAAACAAACAGAATATAAAAATAAAATTACTTGGAGATATATCAGAATTATCTAAAGGATTACAAAAATCAATAAATAAAGCAGTTGAAACAACAAAAAATAATACAGGACTTACACTAAATATAGCATTTAACTATGGAGGAAGACCAGAATTAGTAAGAGCAATGAAAAATATTGCTAAAGAAGTACAAGAGAATAAAATACATATTGACGATATAAATGAAGAACTTATATCTAATCATTTATATACAGCAGGCCAGCCAGA
This sequence comes from uncultured Clostridia bacterium, assembly GCA_947588635.1. Taxonomy (GTDB): domain Bacteria; phylum Bacillota; class Clostridia; order TANB77; family CAG-508; genus CAG-452. The sequence goes on along the minus strand of CANPYN010000013.1, from coordinate 1,206 downwards.
TCCAGACTTATTAATAAGGACTAGCAAAGAACTTAGAACAAGTAATTTTTTACCTTGGCAATTAGTATATACGGAATTTTATTTTCCAGACAAACATTGGCCTGATTTTGGAAAAGAAGATTTATTAGAAGCAATAAGAGTATACCAAAAAAGGAACAGAAGATTTGGTGGAAGACCTTAAAGTTAGTTAATAATCAATAATGAATAAATTATTTTGTTATAAAATAACAAAATACAACTAAAATATTCGCTATTTATAAAAATAAAAGAGGAGTATATATGAAGTTAAAAAGAATCTTAAGCAGTTTAATAGGATTTCCAATTGTAGCATTAATTTTAATATTAGGAAATATATATGTAATAGATGTGTTCTTTGCAATTGTCGCACTGATAACAATACATGAATATTTCAATAGTTTTAAAGGAAAATATAAACCTGTAAAATGGATAGGATATTTATCATGTATACTGATTGCATTTTTACATATAATTCCTAAAGAGTATTTATTATATACAATATCATTATTTATAACAGTAATAATAGCAGTGTTATTTATACAAGTAGTATTAAGTGATATGAAAACAAGTGTGATAGATATAATGATAACATTTTTTGGAATATGTTATATAGTATTTTTCTTATCATTTATTGCCTTATTACATGGAATAGAAAATGGTAAATATTTAATTTGGTTTATTCTAATTGCAGCTTGGGGAACAGATACATTTGCATATTGTGTTGGAAGTAGGTGTGGAAAACATAAATTCAGTAAAATTAGTCCAAAAAAATCAATAGAAGGATGTATAGGCGGAACAATAGGTGCAGTAATTATTACATTAATTTATACATTTGCTATAAATAAATTAGTAGGTTTAGAAATATCATATATATATATAGCATTAATTGGATTTATTCTAAGTATTTTAAGTCAAATAGGTGATTTATCAGCTTCAAGCATAAAAAGAGCAATGGAAATAAAAGATTTTGGGAACTTAATTCCAGGGCATGGAGGAATGTTTGATAGAATTGATAGCATAATATTTATAGCACCATTTGCATATTTTTTATTAACCTTAATTTGAAAAAATTGTAGTTTGTAGGGGCGGAATCCATTTCCGCCCGAGAAGGTGAACTATACCCCAAAAAGTAGACTTTTTAGAAATAAAAAGGTATACTAAAAAAGGAGGTATGGTCAATGGGAAAAA
>CANPYN010000012.1 GCA_947588635.1 uncultured Clostridia bacterium | reverse complement strand
CTACTGCATAAGCAGCAGCATGTGATTTATTAAATGCATATTTTGCAAACTCTGCCATTTCATCAAAAATTTTATTTGCATCTTCTTTGCTTATTCCATTTCTAATACATCCTGGGATTATTACATTTCCATTTTCATCTGTTTGTCCATTTATAAAATTTTCTCTTTCTTTTGCCATTACATCTAGTTTTTTCTTACCCATTGCACGTCTAACTAAATCGGCTCTTCCGCAAAGAATATCCTGCTAAATCTCTTACTATTTGCATAACTTGTTCTTGATATACCATACATCCATATGTTACATTTAGTATAGGTATTAAGCTTGGATGTGTATATTCACTATGTTCTGGATTTAATTTATTTTTTATATATCTTGGTATCTGATCCATTGGTCCTGGTCTGTATAAAGAAACTCCTGCTATTATATCCTCTAAGCTATCTGGTTTTAGTTCTTTCATAAAGTTTGTCATTCCTTGGCTTTCAAATTGAAATACACCAGATGTGTTTCCGCTTCTCCAGGTTTCTTCAAATACTTTCGGATCATTCATTTCTTCATCTATTTTAACATCTATTCCTCTACCTTGTTTTACAAGTTTAATTGTATCAGATATTACTGTAAGTGTTCTAAGTCCTAAAAAGTCCATTTTTAATAAGCCTAGTTCTTCTAGAGTTGTCATTATATATTCTGTAGATATAGTCCCTTCATTTACATATAATGGAACATAATCTATAACTGGATCTTTTGTAATAACAATTCCACATGCATGAGTAGAAGCTTGTCTTGGCATTCCCTCTAATCCCATTGCTATGTCTAATAGTTTTCTTGTTTCTTCATTTGCTTCATATAAATTTTCAAGTTCTCTATTTTGCTCTAATGCCTTTTTTATTGTTATATGAAGTTCATTTGGAATCATTTTTGCAAGTTTGTCTGCTTCTGCATAAGGTAAATCTAATGCCCTGGCAACGTCTCTTATTACCATTCTTGCAGACATAGTTCCAAATGTTATAATCTGCGACACATGGTCTTTTCCGTATTTTCTGCCAACATAATCTATAACTTCTCCTCTTCTTTCATAATCAAAGTCTATATCAAAGTCTGGCATACTAACTCTTTCTGGATTTAAAAATCTTTCAAAGAGTAAATTATATTTTATTGGATCTATATCTGTTATTCCCAAACTATATGCAACTATTGAACCTGCACCAGAACCACGTCCTGGTCCTACACTTATTCCATTAGTCCTAGCATAATTAATAAAATCCCATACTATTAAAAAATAATCTACATACCCCATTTTTTCTATTACAGACAATTCATATTCAAAACGTTTTTTTATTTCTTCCTTTGGATTTTCACCATATCTTTTCTTTAGTCCTTCTTCTGCAAGAAACTTAAAGTAATCAGTATGAGTTTTAAATTCACTTGGTACTTCATAATTTGGAAGTTTTGTATTACCAAATTCAAATTCAACATTGCATTTCTCTGCAATCTTTACAGTATTTTCTATTGCTTCTGGTACATTTTTAAAATATTCTATCATTTCTTCTGGAGATTTAACATAGAATTCATCTGTACCCATTCTCATTCTGTCTTCATCTGTCATTTTCTTTCCAGTTTGTATACATAATAATATTTCGTGGTTATATGCATCCTCTTTTTTTAAATAATGTGCATCATTTGTTGCAACTAGTGGTATATCTAATTTTTTAGACATCTCTATTAACTTTTGATTTACCAATACTTGTTCTGGAAGTCCATTTGGTTGTATTTCTAAATAATAATCTTCTCCAAATAATTTCTTATGCCATAGTGCTATTTCTTCTGCTTTTTCTAAATTATTATTTAATATTTCTCTATTTACATTTCCTGCTAAGCACGCACTTAAACAAATTAATCCTTCATGATATTTTTCCAAAATTTCTAAATCAATTCTTGGTTTATAGTAAAATCCTTCTGTGAATCCCATTGATACAAGTCTGCTAAGATTTTTATATCCTGTTTGATTTTTAGCAAGTAATATTAAATGATAATAATGATTATCTATATTGGCCTCTTTATCGAATCTTGTTCTTGGTGCAACGTACACTTCGCAGCCAATGATTGGCTTTATTCCCTCATTTTTACATGCTTTATAAAAGTCTACTACTCCAAACATTACTCCATGGTCAGTAATAGCAATAGAATCCATTCCTAGCTCTTTTGCTCTCTTAGGTAAATCCTTTATTCTATTTGCTCCATCTAGTAAACTAAATTCACTATGAACATGTAAATGAACAAATTTTGACATATCTATCTCCTTCTACGGTTGTATTATATTATAATTTTTAATTTTTATCAATGCTGTATTATATAAATTGTTATTTGTGTTATGTCAAGAATTTTGTTCGTTTTCTTTACTATTCTGGCAATTTATGGTATAATTAAAAAGATGATTGAATTATATTAATTAAATAATTCATTTGTTATCTATAAAGGAGAACCAAAAATGATAAAATTAGTTGCAAGTGATTTAGATGGAACTATAATTAGCAAAGATAATACCATTTTTGAAAATAACATTAAAGCAATAAACGATATAAATAATAAAAAAATTGATTTTGTAATTTGCACTGGTAAAACATATCCAATTATAAAAGGAACATGTTCTAAATTTAATGCATCTTATGGCATATTTGGAAATGGAAACCAGATTATAAATTTAAAAACTGGAGAAGAAATTTACAAAAAACTATTAACTGATTCTGAAATTAATTCTTGTATTGATATAGCAAAATCACATAATTTGCATATTCATATATATACTGAGAATGAAATAATCAGTGAAAAAGAACTTAAATATATGGATTTAAGAAATTATAAATTACAGCAAAACAAATACTTTGATAGTTCTTTGGGTATAACTACTGTTCAAGATATAAAGCAATATTTATTATTTAATAAAGTTAATGTGTATAAATTAATTATTTCTTCAGATAGTGATTTATCTGACATTAAAAATGAAATACTTAATAAAGAAGATATCTCCGTCACTACTATTAAAAAGTTTGGTAAATACAAAGATGACGTAATTGATAAAGAATATGAATATTTGGATATTACACCAAAAAATATAAATAAAGACACTGCTTTAAAAATTTTAGGAAACTATTTAAATATTAATAATGATGAAATTATGGCAATTGGAGATAATCTAAATGATTTAGATATGGTTAAAAATTCAGGAATTGGAGTTGCGGTCGCAAATGCTTATGATGAATTAAAGCAAGTTGCAAAATATACAACCCAAAGTCCTGTTGAAGCAGGTGGTTTTGCAGAAGCTGTTTATAAGTTTATAGAATTTTAGGATTTTAGAGATAGTCTCTAAAATCCTTTTATTTATATAATCTATTATTTATAATATATTCTAAAACTTTTTTTGGCATATATTGTTCTACATTTTCTCCTTTTTTTATTTTATCTCTAATCATAGTAGAACTTAAAAACATTTTATCTATTCCATCTATTTTTATTAATGAATTCTTGTTTTGAGTTAATAATTCACTGTTTTTAATTATATCTTCTAGTATATCATTATCTCTTTCTAAAACAATTACCTTATATTGTTTTAACAATCTTTTTGGTTCGTGCCATGTTTCTATTTCTTTTAAATTATCTGTTCCCATTACAAACCAAATACTATATTCTTGTCCATATTTTTCTTTTAATAAATCTAGTGTTTGAATTGTATATAATTGTTTGTTTTGATTTAATTCTATATCTGATACTCCTAGTTTATCTTCATTTTCGCATATAATTTTTAACATATTATATCTATGCAAATCATTTTCTAATTCTAACTTTTGATATTTTGTACTTACTGGAACAAAGATTAATTTTTCTATTAATTTGCAGTTTTGTATGATTTGCTTTGCTAATAAAATATGTGAGTTAATTGGCGGGTTAAATGATCCACCAAAAACTGCTATAACTTTTTTTGACATATCTTAGTTCTCCTTTGTAATCAATATATCACATTTTATATTTTATTTTCAATAGATGAAATAAATTGTTATTTGTATTATGAATTTTGTTTAGGCAATTGTTATAACATTTTATATTAATATTTCTAACCTCACAGGCTGGCGCGGGATGTTGCCTGCGAAGTCACTACCTCGGTATCCAAAATATTAATATAAAATGTTATAACAATTGCAAAAGAAAAACAATTAAACAAATTACAATTTATTAAAATCTTCTATACCTAGAATACCTACACCCACAAGTATTATTGCTATTACCATTGTTTGGATTTGTATTATTTGTATTATTAATTGTATCTAATATTTCAGTTAATGTATTGTTTATATTATTTATAGCATCTGTATTTTCGTTATTGTCTGTATTGTTATTTAATAAATTTGCTAGTGCTTCACATATGCTATTGTTTCCATTGTGTCTACAAAACAATCTAACTATAGTTGCAGTTATAAATGCTAAAATAGTATACACAAGTGTTGCAATTAAAAATGTCTCATCAAATACCGCAAAAGTTACAATTAAAAATATTGCAAATATTAATGCTGCAACAGCAAGTGGACTGTGTAATAATCTTTGTAAAATGGCTGATATTATTATTACTGCAAGTGGAAATGCAAAAAATATTAATAATGTATTCATAAAATTACCTCCATATGTATTTTTTATATAATATGTAATTTGTTGTTTATTTGTTAATTTAAAAAATAAATTGTTGTTTTCCTTCTCGGACAAGCACAAGTCCCGTCCTTACAACATTTGCAATAAATTTGATTTTACAAATTACAATTTATTTTTATTTTTTATTTGCTTTTTTTATATTTTATGATAAAATATTTGTTGTACTAAAGATATTTTTAGGAGGATTAATTATGGAATTTAAAAAATGTATGCGTTGTGGATGTTTTTTTATATCAGAAAATGATGTTTGTTGTAATTGTCAGTCCAAGGATAAAATGGATATATCAAAACTAAATTCAATTTTAGAAGAAAATAATAGTTTTAATTCTATACAAGACCTCTCTATAGCTAGTGGAGTAAATGTTAGTAATTTAAATAGATTTATTTCAAATAATAAAATTTCCGGTTTAAATATCAAATTATAAATTATTATACAAAGTAAAAATCCAGTTTTATATTAAGCTGGATTTTTTATTCTCTTTTCTAATTTTTAGGGCGGACATTGCCGTCTGCCCTCTATAGAATTACTAATAAATTTTTATTAAACTTTAAATTCTAAAAGCTAAATCTTAAATTCCATCCAATCCATTTTTTAAATTATATAAAATCTTAAATCCAGCTTTTTTTAAAATTTTAATTGCTTTTAAACTCCTTATTCCACTTTGGCAATATACAATGATTATTTCTTCTTTATTTTTTAATTTAGATATACCATATTTTTCTAATTCATATAATGGTATGTTAATAGCACCGATTCAAATGACCTTCACTATATTCCTGTGGACTTCTTACATCTAATAATATAACTTCTTCATTTGTTTTTATAATATTTCTCAACTCATTAATGTTTATATCTTCATCACTTCTATATTCTTTAAATCGTTGCAATAATGTTCTTATCCCCATACTATCTCACCTATATATAATTATAAAAACTCCATTTTTTATTTTAATGGAGTTTTTAATTAATATATTATATGCTTTTTTGTCTTATTTTGTTATTTCTTAATATCGTTATAAAAAATTTATTCTTCTTCTCTAATTTTTTTCAAATCGTTTTCAAATTTTCCTGAAAGTACTATTATAGAAATTATATATAACAACATTGAAATAGGCATTGTATAATAATTAATAGGTAATCTTGCTATTGCGTATATGCTTAATATTAATAGCTGTATACAAACTACTGTAAGTATAGAGTATAATAACACGTTAAATATACCTAATTTTTTGTATCTTATTATCAAATATGCAACTATTACCAAAAAACTTATACATACTGGTAATATATATGGTGATATCAAATCTTTACTACTAATTTGTGCGTTATTTGTTATTATTAGCTCACTCTTTTCTAAGTTTAATCCGTATTTCTCATTAACTTTCGAAATCAAACTATCTAATTGCTCATCTGAAGCAGATTTTGTTATTATTAAAATATCATAATCTAAATTGTTTATTTGTCTTATTTTAGTTTTATTTCCAAATACCTCTGTTATAATATTTTTTATATCTGAAAATTCAAATTCTGTTTGTAAATATAATTCAATACTTGTATTTTCTCCATATACTAGATCATAATTCATACCTTTTGTAAATAGCATTACTAATCCCGCTACTATTATAATTAGTATTATTGCTAATAAATATATTATTTTATTATTTTTTAACATAACTTGTTCCTCCTCCAAAATTCGTTTCACGAATTTTGTACTAACTCTTAACTTAGGCTCAGACTGACCATTTCGTGTAATATTACTTATCAATTTCGCCTCTATTTTTATTTAATTGTTCTTGCAGTTATTTGTGTTAATACTAGATTATATAAATACATTGTTATAATTCCCCAAACTAGTGTCATTCCTAAGCTTGATATATTTGCAATACTATTAAATGTAAAAATAACTGCTATTATATAAATTGGTACTAATTTTAATGCAAATTTTGCTGTTGTATCTTTTATAAAATTATTTTGTAAATTATTAAATACTGTATATATATACAAATAGTTTAATATTATTGATATAATTATTCCTATTATTCCTTCTAGTGTTATTTTGATATTTGTATATCTTAATGCTAGTAATAAAAATGCTATATATCCTACTTGTAATACTATTGCAAGTAACCCTTTCAATCTTAATTTTATAATTAAATATATAAACATTACAACTAAGATTGCTATTGCAATATACATTAAAATATTTAATTCTGTTTTTGAAATTAAACTAGATACTGTATATTGTGATACATTATATGTTATAGGTAAAACCCCTGAATTTAAAATTTTTGACATTTGTCTTGCAGTTTCTGCATATTGTTGTATTGTTGCAGAATCACTGCTTGTCCCTATTGAAATATTAAGAGTTCCATCTGTTATTGTATCTCCAAAATATGTTGTTCTATATGTTTGTCCATCAAATACAATTGCTACTTCTTTAGTATCAGTTTTATCCTCTGTTTTACCTTCTTCATTTTCCACTTGTGTTGTTGTAGCTACATAAGTTTTGCTTATTTCTTCAAGTTTTTGTTTTCCATCTTTATTAAACTTTACCTGTAAATACACTGTATTACCTGTTTGAGTTTGTCCATACACTACTTTACTATTTTCTATATAACTATTATCTAATAGAACTTCATTTGTTTGATTATCTGTTAACTGGAATACACCTTTTTGTACTAAATTAGATATTATAGTATCTGTGTCATCATCTTCTGTCATCTCTATTTGAATATTACCATCATTAGCATTTTGTTTAATATTATATTGTGCTGTATTCAAATTTTTAAGTCTATTTTGCAAAATATCTTTAGATAGATTATAATTTTCTTGTGTTAAAACTTCATCACTATTTGCTTTATTTTCTACAATTTTATATCCATTTTCTTCTGTATATTCTACTCCATCCTTTTTCTCTGTAACTTCATTCCCATCTTTATCATATATAGTAGTAGACTGTACAGATTTATCAACTTTTAAATCAAGTATTTTACTATTACTAAATTCCATTCCTAGAATATATTTTGGTACTACATTTGCAACCTTATATTCTTCTTTTTTATATATTCCTAGAAAAGATGCCATTGTTATTATTAATACTAATAATATAACTGCAATTATTGTTATTACTTTTTGTGCTTTCACTATTCATTCCTCCTATAATAATTTTGTATCATTTATAACTAATTCAAACCATATTTTTAAATATTTTGCTGCATATTTGCTCATCATTGTTCTATCCATAAATATTTCAAAGTAGTCTAAAACAGGACATATATGATTATCTATTGTTAAATCTAAAATTATTTTTTTCTCTTTATTATTTATTGTTAAATCTGCATGTGTAACAGCATAATTAACTCTATCATGTATATCAAATGTTGCCATATTTTTATTCACTACTCTATCTCTATGAACATCAGATTTGTCCGCAAGTATTAAAGCAGCTGATATATCACTAACAGCTGTACCTGTTTGTTCATCATGATTACCTATTGCTGACATTATTTCTGCTCTATCTTTTATATCCATCCCCATATCTTTTAAAATGTTATATGCAAGTATTGCTCCTGTATGTGCATGATCTACTCTATTTATTCCATTTCCTATATCATGAAGATACCCGGCAATTTTTGCAAGTTCAACTCTATGTTTATCATATCCTAAAGTTTCTAATATTCTACCCGCTCTATTTGATACTATACTTACATGTCTTACTGAATGTTCAGTATATCCTAAAGCATCTAATTGCTTTTGTGCTCCAATTACTAATTCTTGAACTTCCGGATTCTTCTTTACGTCTTCTAATGTTATCATATAGCACCTCCTGCTTTTGTAAACTATTTTATATTAAAGCTATAAAAATATCAACTATTTTGATAAAAAATAATTAAATATGTTTTTCAAATATACTATGATTATTCTATTTAGACCTTCCTCAATTATCTATTCACTCCTATTATTCCTCCTATAGCCCCAGCTAATATTGCTCCAATTATCATTATTATAGATTTCAAATTTAATGCAAAATTTCCTTCTATTACACTTGAAAGAATATAGATAAAGCCTATATATATTAATCCAACTAATATTCCATTAATTATTCCGTTTTTCTTTACTGTTGACATAGATAAACTACTTCCTACTAATACACTGATAACTGTTATTATTATTGTTACAGTAGGAATTGTACTTTCCGCTATACTAGTATAAGTCAAAAGGCTTGCAAATATTACTAGTGCTATTAAAGTTATAACTATTGAAACTATACTTCCTTTTAAAATTTTCTTCATATTATTTCCACTTTCACTCAAATTATCAGATAATTTTATCATTATAAAAACCTCCTATAACTACTTAATTATATGTAGAATAGAAGGCTCTTAGAACACGGTTTTATTCTGTTATAAATTTACAATATATTTCCTTTTAATCCATTTATTCTTTCATCAATTGATGCAATTATTTCATTGAATTTTGCTTGTTTTGTTTTTTCTTCTTCTACTTTGCTTGCTGGTGCTTTTGCAATAAATCCAGGATTTGATAACATTTTATCTGTTTTTTCTTTTTCAATTAAAACTTTTGTTTTTTCTTTTTCTAATCTTTCTATTTCTTCTTTTATATCTACTAAATCTTCAAAAGGCATAAATACTTCTAATCCTTTTGCAACTACATTTATTGCATTCTGTGGAATATTTTCTTTTGTTTCTTGTACTTTAATTTCATCACTAAATCCTAGTTTTTTTAAGAACTCTTCTGATTCTTTTATAACTTTTTCATAATTTTTAGTTACAAATATTAGTTTAGATTTTTTTGATGGATGTACATTCATTGTTGCTCTTACATTTCTTATTCCTGTAATTATTTCTTTTAATTCTTCTACTTTTTCTTCTTCATCTTTAAATTCTAATTCTTTATTATATTCAGGATATTGAGCAATCATTATACTTTCATCATTATTATATAATTCTTTGTATATCCTTTCAGTAACAAATGGCATAAATGGATGTAAAAGCTTTAATGAATCTGATAATACCTTATTTAAAACATATTGAGCTGTTCTTCTAGTTTCACTTTCTTTATTGTATAGTCTTGGTTTTACTATTTCAATATACCAATCGCAAAATTCATTCCATATAAATCCATAAATTTTATCTAACGCTACACCTAAATCATAGTTATCCATATTTACTTTTACTTCTGATATTAAAGTATTTAATTTAGATAATATCCATTTATCTTCTACCATAAGATTTAAATTACTACTGTCATTATTATAATTTTCTAAGTTCATAAGCACAAACTTTGCTGCATTCCATACTTTATTTGCAAAATTTGATGCTGCCTCTAACTTTTCTGGCATAAATCTCATATCATTTCCGCTTGACGTACCAGATATTAGAGAAAATCTTAAAGCATCTGCTGAATACTTTTCTATTATCTCTAATGGGTCTATTCCGTTTCCCAAAGATTTAGACATCTTTCTTCCTTGGCTATCTCTTACAATACCATGAATAAATACATCTTTAAATGGAACTTCTCCTGTTTGCTCTAATGCAGAGAACATCATCCTTACAACCCAGAAGAAAATAATATCATAACCTGTAACTAATGTATTTGTAGGATAGAAGGTCTTAAAGTCTTCTGTATCATCTGGCCAACCAAGTGTTGAAAATGGCCATAATGCACTACTAAACCAAGTATCTAGAGTATCTGGATCTTGTGTAAGGCTTGTGCTTCCACATTTTTCACATTTTAAAGGTCTTTCTGTATCAACATTAATATGTCCACACTCATCACAATAATATGCTGGTATTTGATGTCCCCACCATATTTGACGAGATATACACCAATCTTGTATATTTTCAAGCCAATTGAAATATGTCTTCTCAAATTTTTGTGGTACGAATCTAGTATCACCTTTTTTTACAGCTTCTATTGCAGGCTTTGCAAGTTCTTTCATTGCAACAAACCATTGGTCCGAAATTTTTGGTTCTATTGTACTTTTGCATCTATCATGTTTACCAACATTATGAGTATAATCTTCAATTTTTACTAGATTTCCAAGTTCTTTTAATTTATCTACTATTTTTTCTCTTGCCTCATACATATCTAAACCTTTATACTCTGGAACCAAATCGTTCATCTTAAAGTTTTCATCAAATACTTCAATTATTTCTAAGTTATGAGAAAGACCTGCTTGATAATCATTTGGATCGTGTGCAGGTGTAATTTTAACGCATCCAGTACCAAATTCCATTTCTACAAATTCATCTGCAATAATAGGAATTTCTTTATTCATTATAGGAAGTATACATTTCTTACCTACTAAATCTTTGTATCTTTCATCATCTGGATGAACAGCAACTGCTGTATCTCCAAGCATTGTTTCTGGTCTTGTCGTTGCAACTGTTAAGTACCTATCTTCTCCTACAACTTTATATTTAATATGCCATAAATGTGTAGGTTCTTCTTCGTACTCTACTTCTGCATCTGAAATTGATGTATTACAAGTTGGGCACCAATTTATCATCCTTTTTCCTTTATATATAAGTCCTTTATCGTAAAGCTTTTTAAACACTGTTAATACTGCTTTTGATAATCCATCATCCATTGTAAATCTTGAACGTGTCCAGTCTGCACTACATCCTAACCTTTTTTGTTGTTTTACAATTGTTCCTCCATATTCTTCAGTCCATTTCCAAGCTCTATCTAAAAATTTTTCTCTTCCCAAATCGGTTTTATTAATTCCTTCTTCTTTTAATTTCTCTATTATTTTTACTTCTGTTGAAATTGCAGAGTGATCTGTTCCTGGAAGCCATAGAGTATTAAACCCTTGCATTCTTTTATATCTAATTAATATATCTTGAAGTGTTCCATCTAATGCATGCCCCATGTGTAACTTTCCTGTTACATTTGGAGGTGGCATCATTATGCAATAACTCTCCTTTGTCTTATCCATGCTTGGCTTAAAAAAGCCTTTTTCCTCCCAATTTTCATAAATCTCCTCTTCAAAATTCTTTGGCTCATATTTTCCCTCTAAATCATGTTTACAATTTTCACACATATTTCTCTCTCCTTTTTTTCCTTTTTTGGACGGACTAGATTTAGTCTTTTTTCCTTTTTTGGACGGACTAGATTTAGCTTTTTTTTCATTTTCAAATTTTTGATTAAAAAACTCCAAATCTAGTCCGTCCAAAAAAGGAAAAAAGAAAAAAATAAATCGCCCTTAACATAGGACGATTTTTTACCGTGGTACCACCTAATTTATATAAATTAAAATTTATACATCTCATTTATCTTTAACGCAGATTTACGGATTACTCTACTATTATTTCAAATAATCAACTCCAAAGCTACCTTCAGATTTTCTTAAACCTTAGAAGCTCTCAGCCGGTGACTTCTATTCTCTTTAGGTAAGTTTAAATCCTACTCCTCTTTTTCACAGTTTTTCAATATGTTATATATCTTAACATATTTGTTTAAAAAAATCAATATTTTTTACATATTACAATAAATTAAAATCATTCCAATTATACTAAATAAAAAGCCTACTAATTTTAGCCCAAGTGTTGCCTCATTTTGATCTCCAAATCCAAACATTTTCTTTGTTATTGGTCTTGCATCATATATTAATATTACTCCAAACATTACTAAAATTATTCCTAATATAAATAAAAATTTCATTGTTCCACATCCTTTATTTTAAATATACGCACATAGTATTGCTTCTAACCCTATGTTTATATCTATTAATCCTGATTTATAGTTTTTATCTAAATTTATTAATTCTCCTAAAATTTTTCTTAATTCATTTGTTTTAAAATATCCTGCTTGTCTTTTATATTTTGATACTAAAAATGTTTGATTCGGTTTTAGTTTTAATACAGATATTATATCTCTGTTTTTTTCCATGCATAATTTAGTTAAATATATTTTTTTAAAGTGATTATATAGTGTTATTAGTATTTTTTGTACTGGTTCTTTATTATATATTAATTCTTTTAAAATTTCCATAGCTTTTGGTATATCTTTTTTACCTAATTCATCAGTTAAATCAAAAATTCTTGCTTCGAACTCTTTTGTGGCTAACTTTTCTACAGCTTCTTTCTTTATTGTTCCACCTTTTCCAGTATATTCAATAAGTTTTCTAATTTCATTTATTAAATTTTGCATATTTGTTCCTGATGTTTCTATAAGTAAATCCAAAGTTTTTTCGTCTACATTTACTTCATAGCTATTACAAATAGCCTTTAATCTTTTCTTTATATTTATTGGCTTTAATCTCTCAAAATTGCAAGCTATTCCATTTTCTTCTATTACTTTTGCAAGTTCACATTTTGATATATCTTCTTCTATAAATACTAATACTATGCTTTCTTTTATTGCTTCTATATTTTCTTTTATATAGTCTGCTAATTTCTTTTGCAATTCATCATTTGCCTTTGTGTTTAATTTGCGTTCTTTTTTTAATAATCCTGTATTTTTTATAATTATTAATTTTTTATCAAAGCCAAATGCTGGTGTTTCTATATCTGATATTATATTATTAACGTTTGTTTCATCTATTTGAATATAGTTTATACCTAATATTAATTCTCCGAATAGCTTTTTTATTTTTTTTACTGCGTTTTCTAACAGATATAGTTCTTCACCATAAAACAAATATATACTATTTAATTTCCCTTGCTTTAAATTTCTTTCCAGATTATCTACTGTCATTATTCCTCCGTTTTTTAACCACATAAATTGTTATTATATTCATATCCATAGCAAACAATCTTGTCCATATCTATAGAAATTGAATAAATTCATAAGATTCCAAAGTTTTCGGTATCTAAACTAATTATTTATATACTTTATAAATTCATATCTAGTAATACCTTTAGGCCAATCTTTTATTTCAGCTATAAGGTTAAAACCTTGTTTTTCATAAAAACCTTTTGCTTGAAAATCTAATGTATAAAGATGTATACCTACTAAATCTTCCTTTTTACAATACTCAAAAGCCTTATTCATTAGATGTGAACCTATTCTATTTTCTCTAAAATTAGGGTCTACATATAATACATCTATATCTAGCCATTGCATTTTTTTGTGTGCCGTTATTCCCCCTACAACATGATTATCTAATAACGCATAAAATCCAAATGGGTCATTGTAACCTTTTTCTCTATAGGCCTTAAATATTGAGTGTTTTTCATTATTGAAATCTTTTATTCCTTTTTGTATTATTTGCTCATATTCCTTATTAGTGCTTACTATTATATTTTGTTCTATAATTTTTTTGTCATTCACTATTTTACCTCCTTTAATTATTATTTCTATTATAACATAGCAAAAATTATAACTTTTCTGAGAATTTGCATGAGTGTGCGTGGCATATTGCGGCTGCCATACTGTCTGTTGTGTCATCTAGTTTTGGAAGAGTTTCAACATTTAATATTGTTTTTACCATTTTTTGTACTTGAATTTTATCTGCTCTTCCATACCCTGTTACTGCTTGTTTTATTTGTAGCGGTGTATATTCAAATGTTGGTACATTGTTTTTACATCCCACTATTAAAACAACACCTCTTGCTTGCGCAACATTTATTGCTGTTTTTGCATTGTTATTAAAAAATAATTCTTCTACTGATATTGCATCTGGTTTGTACTTATCTATAAGCATTGTCAAATCATCATATATTTTTGTAAGTCTTAGTGGAAATGATACTCCTGCTTTTGTTGTAACTGCCCCACTATCTATTAATTTAAATTTATTTCCTTGATAATCAATTATACTATATCCTGTTATTGCAAATCCTGGATCAATTCCTAATATTCTCATCTTCTACCTCTTTTATTTTTTCCAATAGTCTATTATTATTCTAAATATTTCTGCTACGCTCCAAGCTTGGGCTATTGCTCCTTTTGGCAAGTAAGGAGGCTTCGAATCATATATTTCTGAAACACTTCCAATTGTGCCTCTTTCAAACATATCTTTTATAAAAGTTTTTCTTGTAGTTTCAATAAACTCTTGTCTTTTTTCTTTTAATATTTTCTTTTTATTTCTATCTTTTTCATAATCAATTTTGTTATTTAATGTATCAAAGTATAGTCCTAAAAGCCATGGCCATGTTATTCCTTGATGATAGCTTGAATCTCTTTTAAAACTATCTCCTTCATAATTATCTATGTATCCTTTTTCACCTTTTGCTAGTGTTTTTAATCCATATTTATTAAGTAACTTTTTAGTTACAGTTTCAAACATTTCCTCTGCAATTTCTCCATTTGGTTCTAGAATTGGATGACTAAGTGCTGTTGCAAATAATTGGTTTGGTCTTACTTTGCTATCTCCTATTACATCATATAGGCATTTTTTCTTTTTGTTATAGAAGTTGCTTTCAAAAGATTTTTTACATTTATTTGCTAATTCTTCATATTGTTTTGCCTTTTTTCTTTTTCCAAATTTATTGCTTAGTTCTTGCATTATCTTTAAGCTATTATACCACATAGCATTTACTTCAACAGTTTTTCCATTTCTTGGTGTAAATGCATGATTTCCATATTTTGCATCCATCCAAGTATTTTGTGTGTTTTCTGTTCCTGAGGATATTAACCCATCATCATTTAAAACTATATTGTTATCATCTAAGTCAATTCCTTTTACATAGTTGTCTATAATTATTACTAATTTCTCATATATGTTATTTTCAATAAATTTATAGTCTTCGGTATATCTTAAATATTTATGTACCGCTTCAAATAATAAAAGTGAACTGTCTACACTGTTGTATAATGGTCTATTATCATATCCCGAATATCCATTTGGAACTAGTCCAAATT
The DNA here is from genome assembly GCA_947588635.1 of uncultured Clostridia bacterium. GTDB lineage: Bacteria > Bacillota > Clostridia > TANB77 > CAG-508 > CAG-452. The sequence continues at coordinate 14,219 of CANPYN010000012.1, read as the reverse complement.
TAATATCTCTTATTGTTGTAAGTAGTACTTCTTTTGCTATATCATATCTTTTTGTAGTTAAAAGTAATCCTTCAAATGAAATTAGGCTATCTCTCCCCCAATCTAGAAACCAAGGATAACCTGCAATAATTGTATGAAGTGCAAAACTTGGTCTATATACTATAAAATTATCTATTGCTATACAAAAGTCTCTTAATAAATTCCTTTTTTTTATTTCTTCTTTTGATATCTTTTCCACATCTTGTTTTTCTTCTAATAGCCCTGTTTTATACATTAATTCATTTATTCTTATTATTTCTTTATTTATAATTTTTTTTACATCTATTTCTTCTATATTTTCTTCTAGAGAACAAACAAATTCTATTTCTTTTTGAGTATTTGAAGGAATTCTTATTTCATAACTTCCTGGAACTGATAAATTTTCTTCTGGAAAAAAACCTCTTTTTTCTTCTTCTAAATAATACATGTTTCTAAATGTATCATTATAATGTTCAATATAATTGCCATCTGATGTGTGCATATATACAGGATTGCTTGAATTGTCATCTATTTCTATTTTTACTTTCTTTCCTTTAATATTTTGTTTTAATACAAATTCATGATTTGTAGTCATTGTATGAAAATCTCTAAAATTCATTACAGGTGATAATGTAAATTTCATTTCATCACCTTGATTATTAATTTTATATAAAATACATACTGTATTTTTTCCATATTCCATACATACTATTTTTTTTATTGTTACATCCTTTATTTTATATGTAAATATTGGTAAATATTCTTTTTCGAATTCTAATTGATATTTGAATCCTTCAGAAATATAATTTCTACATATGTTAGAATATAAATTATAGTTTATACCATTTATTTCAATTGCCTCGTCTAATTTAGAAAGTATTAGATGTCTTCTAGCAGGAGGAGTAACTGGTGCAACAAGTAATCCATGATATTTTCTTGTATTAATTCCAAATATTGTAGATGCACTATATCCACCTATTCCATTTGTTATAATCCATTCTTTGTTAATTCCATCTTTTAATGATAAATCTTTTGTTTCTATTTTCATTCTTATGTGCCTCCAAAATTAATATTGCTAAGATGTTTCTTTTGGGACAATCCCTAGAATTTTATTGCATAAAGTTCAGGACAGTCCCTCATTTTCAATTTATTTTTTCTTGTTTTTGTTATATGTTTCTTTTAAAAATTTTTCTTTTTCCTTTTGTTCTTCTTCATCTATCATTTTTTTTGCTTTTTCCTGTATTCTTATATTTTCTAATCTTGTTTTTTCGCTTTCTTTAATTGACTCTATTCTATCTTTGTATTTACTACTAAATTTACTAGTTCTTTTTATTACCTCATTATCTTTTTTTTCTTTTTTGCTTTCTTTGAATCTTTTAGCTTCTTTCTTTGCAGTTTTATCTTTTTTATTTTCTTCTTTTAGCTTTGAATTTAGTAACATATACTGTTCATCATTGTGTTTATCTTTAAATTTTAAGTCTCCACAAATTAATTCAATAATTAATTTGGCTGTTTTATCTGGGTCATGCCTTATATAGTTTCCTTCTGCTACAGCAAGTTCACCTTTTATTAATCTTATTCCTTTACTTCTTATATTTGATGTATCTATATTTACAATATCTGATCCCATTAAATTATATTTTCTTATATATTCAGGCACAATTTCACCAACATCTGATATACAAAAATCAATTACTCCTTTTCCACTATGTTCTAATATACTGTTTATGTGATCAGATACGTCATAGTCATCTGTTTGCCCTGGTTCTGTCATAATATTTGATATATATATTTTTAAAGCTTTACTTTCTCTAATTGTTTTAGAAACATTTTTTATAAGAAGATTTGGTATAACATTTGTATAAAGACTTCCTGGTCCAATAATTATCGCATCTGCATTTTTTATTGCCTCTAATACACCTGGAGCAGTTCTACAATTTGATGGATTTATATATACTCTATTAATTTTTGTTACTTTACTAGATACTGTTTCTGCTATTTTACTCTTATCTGTAACCACTGTTCCATCCTGTAATTCTGCACATATATTCATTTCATCTAGTGTTACTGGAAGAACTTTTCCTACCATTGATAAAACATTGCTAGATTTCTCTATGCTATTTGCAAAGTCTCCATGTATTTTTTGCATTACATATAAATATATATCTCCAAAACTTAAGTTTTTAAGTTTCCCGTCAACAAAATTATAATTTATTAAATCATTCATTGTCTCTGTATTTGATGAAAGTGCTATTATACTGCTTTTTATATCGTCTACTGGATTTAATTTTAATTCTTTAATAGATGCTGTAGATGGTCTTCCATAAGCAGATACAGGAACTATTGCAGTTAAGTTACTTGTATACTTTTTAAGACCTTTTAAAATATTATTTATTCCATTTCCTCCACCAATAACAACAATATTAGGGCCTCTTTCATAAATAGGATTTTTTGTAACTAAATTTTTTAATTGTATATTATTATCTGAATCATTCAAATTATTTTTTTCTATTAATAACTCTAAATTTCTTCTTTGAATATATACAATTCCTAAAACAAAGCATGTAAAGCCTGCAACAAATGTAGCAATTATTTGTAACAAATCTCCAATTCCCAATCTATTTGTTGATAGTATTTTTGAAAATCCAAAGCATGTAAGTACTATACCTACTAATATTAAGAACATCCATCTCTTTATTTTTGTACTATTTTTAAACCAATTTAAAAAATTCTTCATTTCTAATCTTCTCCTAAAACTTCAATTTCTAATTCTATATCTACATTAAATTCGTCATGAACTTTTTTCTTTATTATATTAATAAGTGAAATAACGTCTTTAGATGTCGCATTTCCCCTATTTATTATAAAACCTGCATGTTTATTTGATACATAAGCATCACCAATATTATATCCCTTTAAACCGCATTTATCAATAAGTTCTGCAGTTATATATCCATTTCCACGTTTAAATGTGCTTCCTGCACTTGGATAATTTATAGGTTGTTTTTCTTTTCTAGATTTTATGTTTCTGTCCATCTTTAATTTAATTTTGTCTTTATCTTCCTTTTTTAGTTGTAAAACACTTGATACAATGATATCATTTTTTTCTTTATTAAATCTACTGTTTCTATATTCAAATTCATGTTCTTCATTGTTAATTTCATGAATTATTAAATTTTTATCTAAGAATTGAGAAGAAACAACAATATCTTTAAATTCTCCCCCATAAGCCCCAGCATTCATCCTTATTGCTCCACCTATTGTTCCTGGTATTCCGTATACAAAATTCTAATCCTGAAAGTCCTTTTTTGTATGATTCATTTGAAATCTTTGGCAATAAAACACTTGAACCTACCTTAACCTTGTCATCTTCTAAAAACTCAATTTCAGTAAAATTCGGTTGTACCACTATACCTCTAATTCCACCGGTCCTTTACTAACAGATTGCTCCCATTACCTATAACTGTCATTGGTATTTCATTTTTCTTAGCAATTTCAACTATAGCTTTTAGTTCATTAATATTTTTAGGTTTAACAAATATGTCTGCAGGTCCACCTATTTTAAATAATGTATGCTTGCTCATTGATTCGTTTAAATATATTTGATTATTATTCAAAAATCCAAGCATTTGGTTATATATTCTATCCATAATTCTCCTATCGTTTTTACATATTTATTCAATATCTGGACTAAATATTAAATGTTACTTTATTGAATTCTATCATTTTTTTATTTTTTTTACAATATTTATATTAGATAAATTGTTGTTTGAGAAGTGGGAAGTTGGATGTGAGAAATGAGAAATTAGGGAAAGTCTACGAGGGCTAGACCTAAAATCACACCTCTCACATCTCAATAACAAATTACAATTTACATTGTAATCATTGTACAATAATGATATAATATGTTTAGGTGATAAATATGTTTGATGACGTAAGAAGAAATAAAAGGAAAACTTTTTTTATTGTTTTTGGATTTATTTTAATAATTACATTAATTTTATATTATATATGTATAGCATTTAATTTAAGTGCTCCTGTTGCAATTATAATTTCACTAGGTTTTTCAATATTAGCTAGTTGGGCTTCATATTATAATAGTGATAAAATTATATTATCTGTAACTGACGCAAGACCAGCAACAGAGGAAGAAGATAAAAAAATAATAAATATATTAGATGGATTAATGATTTCATCAGGTCTTTCTCATAGACCTAAATTATATGTTGTGGAAGATCCTCAGCCAAATGCCTTTGCAACAGGAAGAAATCCAGAACATTCTATTATCTGTGTTACTACTGGTCTCCTAGAAAAATTAGAATATTACGAATTAGAAGGAGTTATAGCACATGAAATGGCACATATAAAAAATTATGATATTTTACTTTCTGCTGTTGTAACAGTAATGGTTGGTTTTATTGTTATGCTATCTGATATATTCACAAGAACTTTCTTTTACAGAAGTAGAAAAGATAACGATAGGGATAAAGGAAATGTTTTTTTTATGATTATTGGATTGATTTTTTTAATACTTGCACCTATTCTTGGAAAAATAATGCAAATGGCTGTATCAAGAAGAAGAGAATTTTTAGCAGATAGTACTGCAGTCGAGTTTACGAGAAATCCAGATGGATTAATATCAGCTTTGAGAAAATTGGATGAAGATCCCAATGAATTAAAAGTAGCTAATAAGGCTACAGAAAATATGTATATAGTAAATCCTTTTAGAAAAAATACTGATGGCAAGAAAAAAGCTAGTCTATTTTCTACACATCCAAGCATTGATGACAGAATTGAGGCTTTACAAAATATAAAATAAAAACATTCTTTTAATCTTTTTTTCTTTTTTTGGACGGACTAGATTTAGACTTTTAAAAAAGTCTAAATCTAGTCCGTCCAAAAAAGGAAAAAAAGGAAAAAAAGGAATAAATCTATCTAAGGAGTATTTTTTGTTACACTTAAACTTATTATCAAATCCATATTATCGTCTTTAGCTGCTTTATTTTTTCTGATTTTTCCACATTTTTTACATTTATATATAATTACATACCCTTTTTTGTTACTCATTTCTATACCTATTGGTTCTAATAAGCCATGACATTCTTCTGCTCTATCTCCTGGATTTATATCTACATGTTTTGAGTATAAGCAATGGTTACAGTGGTTTCTAGAAGAATATCCCAATTTTTCCACCTTTTTACCACAATTTTCACATATAAATTCTTCGTCTATCTCATTAAATTTTTTCATAATTAATCTTCCTTTAAATTTCATTCATCGAATATACTGTTGCCAATAAATTCTCTAAGCAGAGAATTATTTGGTATCAATTCAGCTGATATTGCTTCAAAGTAATTAAGCATTGAAATTATTCTTTTTGCTTCTGAAAATTCTGGAACATCAGGGCCTATTTCTTTTAATAATGGTATTGCATAATCTTTTAAAACATTAAGTTCATATATAAGTGATGAGTTAAACATTGTATCTGCTTCTTCTTGATATGCAAATATATTTTTAGTTTCACCTTTATTGACTGATGGCCACATTTTTAATGTATGCAAAGCATTATATCCTCTAAATTGATTATCTCTTACAATCCTTCTTATTAATCTAGTATCTGTTGTAGAAACTCTATTATAATAATCTCCATTAAGAACTGTTAATGCACTAACATAAATTTTAAATTTTTGATCTTTTGGAATTAAAAATGTAAGTTCATCGTTTAAACAATGTATTCCTTCCATTATTAATATTTCATCTTCTTCGAGTTTCATTGTATTACCATTATATTCTTTTGTTCCTTCATGGAAATTAAATGTTGGTACCTTAATTTCCTTTCCGTCTAATAGTTTTAATAAATCATTATTTAGAAGTTTTCTATCAATTGCATCTATTGATTCAAAATCATATTCTCCATTTTCATCAATTGGAGTATCTTTTCTTTCTACAAAGTAATTATCTACTGATATAGTTTTTGTTTTTAATCCATTTAATCTTAACTGTACTTCTAATCTTTTTGCAAATGTTGTTTTTCCGGAAGAAGATGGACCTGCAATTAATATGACTTTTTTATTTTTATCCTCTGAAATTAGGTCAGCAATTTTTGCTATTTTCTTTTCATGTAAAGCTTCGTCTAATAAAATATATTTTTTTATTTTTCCGTTTCTTATTATCTCATTTAATTTATATAATGTATTTACTTTCAAAACTTTATGAACATCCTCATATTCATCAAGTGTTTCTAAAAGTTTTGGACATTCTATAAATTCTTTAAGTTTATGCGGATTTTTTCTACTCGGATATCTTATTAAAAAGCCGTCATGGTATTTTAAAATCTCATATTTTTTCATAAATCCTGTTGAAATAGGCATAACTCCATATAAATAATTGTAATAGTCTTCACAATAATAAAGGGTAATTTGATTTTTTTCTTTAAATTCTAACTGTAATTTACCTTTTAAAGTTTTTTCTTTTTCATAAAATTTGATAGCTTCTTCTCTAGACATATCTTTTCTTTCTATTGGTATATTATTTGATACTATTTCTTTTACCCTCTTATTTACTCTAGCTATCATCTCATCTGTTATTTCTAAATTATCTACTTCGCATAACATTGAATGATATAATTGATAATTTATAGTTAATAATGCTTCAGGATAAACGTCATGAAATGCTTTTGCAACTACGTAAATAAGTCCTCTTTGATATATTCTCATTCCATCTTTATCTGTAATATCAATTAATTCAATCTGACCATCTAATGTAATTTTAAAATTTAGTCCTTTAACTTCATTATTAAATTTACACGCTATTATCTCATTATTACTTTTTTCTATTTCATCTTTAAAAAGTTCTGCAACTGTTATACCTTTTTTAGCATCTAATACTATATTTTTGTTTTTATATAATATTTGCATTTGTCTCTCTCCTTCAAAATATTAAATTCAAATCTTAAATGGCTTTGCTTTAACTTTATAATCTTCATTTATAATTAAATCCTTACATTTTAAGGTTGCAAAAATTGCAACCTTAAAATTATCAATATAATCTTAAACTGATAATGACTGTTTATCTTCGCCATTTATTCTTATTCTAAACATTTCACTATCTCCATTATCATTTTCGTCTGTATAGTAAATCCATTTGTCATGTACATTTATTGTTGTATAATATCCTTTTATATCTGTTATCTTTGTTTTATCTTCTCCTTTTAAATTAATACTATAAATACCTAAATTATCATTTTCATCTTTTTTTACATAATAAATTCTATCTCCATCATAGTTTAAGGTATTTAGCTGTATTTCTTTACCTATATCGGCTATTTTTTTCTTGTCTTTTCCATTTGTTTTTATTGTATAAAGTTCATAATTATCTTCATCATTATAATTTTCATATATATAATATATACTATTACCATTTATGAAAAATTGCTTTGCTGAGTCATTATCTATCTTTGTTACATCTTCACCGTTTGTTTTCATTTTGGAAATTACATATTTTCCATCATTAATATATGAATAATATATCCAATTACCTATAATTTCATAATTATCAATAGATTTTTTTAACAATATTTGTTTATTTTCTCCATTTGTTTTTACTCTATAAAAATTAGATTCTTTAAAATAGTATATCCAATTATCTACTACTAAAATTTTTGCCATGTCTACATCACTTACAATGGTTTCTTTATCTTCACCATTTGTTTTCATTTTGGAAATATCATAATTACCAGAAGACCTATCTAGATAGTATAAGTAGTCCCCTGATTTATTTAGGTAAAGACCGTAATCTGAACTTACCTTTTCTTTTTTATCACTATCTACATTTACTTTATATATTCCATCTGTATTGCTATCTTTTAACCCTAAATAGTAAACCCAATTACCTTTTTGTACAGAGAATCCCGAATTATTTAAGTTTCCACTTGTATTTCCTATTTCTTTTCTATTAAAGATTATAGCCATTGCAATAATTAAAACTATTAGAGCCACTAAAACTGTTAAAACAATTATAGACACTTTTTTATTCATTTTAATAAGCGAAAAAATTTTATTTTTTAAATTTATTATTTTATCTTTCATTTTTTCCCCTTTCTCATTTGTGATTTATTTATATTTATCCATAACAATTATATAATCTTAACATTATATAATCAAGTATTTTTTTATTTTTTTTGGATATAATGGTATTAATAAGTATAAGGAGGAAAATTTATGAACAAGCAAAGAATTAGTGAAATATTAAATAACAAAGAATTGAATGAAGTTTATTACAATGAAAAACCAGTTTGGATACAGGAGGTACATGATGATATTGCAAAGATTGGATTCTTAGATGGCTCTCAAGAAAAAGACGTATATATAGATGATTTATACGAAAGTGATTTATATAATAAATAGTATCCAAATGGGACGTTTCCATTTTGGACATAATATTCCTTTTTGAAACTTCTAATTTTGGATAAAAAAAATTTTGGAGATTGTCTCTCCAAAATTTTTTTATTTATCTATTTGTTTTTTAATGCTGCTTGAGCTGCTGCTAATCTTGCGATTGGAACTCTAAATGGTGAACATGATACATAGTTTAATCCTACATTATGGCAGAATTCAACACTTGATGGTTCTCCACCATGTTCTCCACAGATACCAAGTTTAATATTTGGTCTTGTTGCTCTTCCTTTTTCAGCTGCCATTTTTACTAATTTTCCAACACCATTTTGATCAAGTTTAGCAAATGGATCTGACTCATAAATTTTTGCTTTATAGTAAGCATCTAAGAATTTACCAGCATCGTCTCTTGAGAAACCAAATGTCATTTGTGTTAAGTCATTAGTTCCGAAAGAGAAGAATTCTGCTTCTTCAGCTATTTCGTCAGCTGTTAATGCTGCTCTTGGTATTTCTATCATTGTACCAATATGATATTCCATATCTGATCCTTTTTCTTTTTTAACTTGTTCTGCTGTTTCAACAACAACATCTTTAACGAATTTTAATTCTTTCTTTTCTCCAACTAATGGAATCATTATTTCTGGAACTATATCATATCCATCCTCTGCTTTAACTTCTATAGCTGCTTCCATCAATGCTCTTGTTTGCATTTTAGCTATTTCTGGATATGTCACAGCAAGACGGCATCCTCTGTGTCCCATCATTGGGTTGAATTCATGTAATTCTGCACATTTTGCTTTTAAATGTTCTACTGTAACACCCATATCTTTTGCTAGTGCTTTTATATCTTCTTCGTCAGTTGGTAAGAATTCATGTAGTGGTGGATCTAAATAACGTACTGTCATTGGTAATCCTTTTAATTCTTTGTACATAGCTTTAAAGTCACCTTTTTGGAATGGTATTAATTCGTTTAAAGCTGCTTCTCTTGCTTCAACTGTTTCTGATAAAATCATTTTTCTAATTTTTGGAATTCTATCTTCTTCGAAGAACATATGCTCTGTTCTACAAAGTCCTATACCTTCTGCTCCTAAATGAACAGCATTTTTTGTATCTCTTGGGTTATCAGCATTTGTTCTAACTTTTAGAGTTCTAAACTCGTCTGCCCATCCCATTATTCTTCCAAAGTTTCCGCTTACGCTGGCTTCTACTGTTTTTATATCTCCTTTATATATTTTTCCTGTTGTTCCATCTAATGAAATATAATCACCTTCGTGGAATGTATATCCTCCAAGTTCAAATTCTTTTGCTTCTTCATTCATTTTGATGTCTCCACAACCAGATACACAACATGTTCCCATACCACGAGCAACAACTGCTGCGTGTGATGTCATACCACCACGAACTGTTAATATACCTTGTGCAGCTACCATACCTTCGATATCTTCTGGTGTTGTTTCTAGACGAACAAGTACAACTCTTTCACCTTTTCCACCAACACCTAATTCTTTTGCTTCTTCTGCTGTAAATACTACTTTACCTGCTGCTGCACCTGGAGATGCTGGAAGTGCTTCACCAATAACTTCTCCTGCTTTTAAGCTTTCTGCATCAAATGTAGGGTGTAATAATTGGTCTAAAGATTTAGCTTCTATTCTTAAAACTGCTTCTTCTTTAGTAATCATTCCTTCGTCTACTAAATCGCAAGCTATTTTTATAGCTGCTGGAGCTGTTCTTTTTCCATTTCTTGTTTGTAAGAAATATAATTTTCCTTCTTGGATTGTAAATTCCATATCTTGCATATCTCTATAGTGATTTTCTAGTTTGTTTGCTATTTCCATAAATTGTTTATAACATTCTGGTAAATCTTCTGCAAGTTTTGTGATTGGTTGTGGTGTTCTAACACCTGCAACAACGTCTTCACCTTGTGCATTAATTAAGTATTCACCAAATATTCCTTTTTCACCTGTTGATGGGTTTCTTGTAAATGCAACACCTGTTCCAGATGTATCTCCCATGTTTCCAAATACCATAGCTTGAACATTTACAGCTGTTCCCCAATCTCCTGGTATATCATTCATTCTTCTATATACTATAGCTCTTGGATTATCCCAGCTTCTAAATACAGCTTTAACTGCACCCATTAATTGTTCTACTGGTTCTTGTGGGAACTCTTCACCTTTCATTGCATTTTTGTAAACTTCTTTAAATCTTTTTACTAATTCTTTTAAATCTTCTGTTGTAAGTTCAGTATCATAATGAACTCCTTTTTCTTCTTTTACTTCATCAATAATTTTTTCAAAGAATGATTTTGGAACTTCCATAACAACATCTGAATACATTTGAATAAATCTTCTATATGAATCATATGCAAATCTTGGATTTCCAGTTTTTGCTGCAAATCCCTCAACTGCTGAATCATTTAAACCTAAGTTTAATATTGTATCCATCATACCAGGCATTGATGCTCTAGCACCACTTCTTACTGATACTAATAAAGGATCATTGTTATCTCCAAATTTTTTACCTTGCATTTCTTCTAATTTCTTTAATGCTTCAAAAATTTGATTTTGAATTTCATCATTAATTTTTTTACCATCATTGTAATATTCAGTACAAGCTTCTGTAGATACAGTAAATCCTTGTGGAATTGGTAAACCTAAATTAGTCATTTCTGCTAGATTAGCACCTTTACCACCTAATAATTCACGCATATTTGCATTTCCTTCTTTAAAAAGGTATACATATTTTTTGCTCATAAATTAAAACCTTCTTTCTTCTATAATTTTCAAAATCTTGTATTATTATATATCACCAACAAATAAAATGCAATTATTTTTTATAATATTTTTGTAATATTTCTTACACATTAACAAAATTAAAGGTTACTGTATAGATGATACACATGTTGTATAGAAAAATCTTTGATTTTCCTATACAATAAAATATGCCTTGTTCAAAATTAAACAAGACATATCTATTTATTTACATCATTTTACTTTAATCACTTGTACTGCTATTTTGCTGAGCATATGCTACAATTTGTAAAACTCTATAAATTAATTCTAGCAATGAAATAATCATATCATTAACATATTGAATATTATATAATTTAAATAGTTTTTTTAACATTACTAACTCGTCATCTGTAGCCATATTATTATTTTTTAATAATTCATATGCTTTGTTTTGTGCTTTAACTTCGGTTTTAAGCACTTTTATTGACATTACAAATGAAAGTAAATATATTAATAATCCTAATACAGTAAGTGCTACTGTACATACTGCAAATTGACTTTTAATAATTAGAGCATCAAGAAGTACTCCTACAATAACTAGTGGAACAAATGCTATTGGTCCAAAATAAATAAATGGTGTTAGCTTAATTCTTGTTTTCATGTCTGGATCATTTTCTTTGTCTAATACAGCCAAGCAAGATTTTTGAGAAGCCATCGCTAAAGATGATACAGATTTTTTCTTCCATGTTAATCTTCTTAATCTTACTTTTTTAAAATAATGACTATAGCTATTTCCAAAAAGAATTGAACCACTTGTCTTAACTTTAATACGTTGTAAGCCATTATCATCTAATATTTTTCTTGCAATTTCTTCACCTGTCATATTTAAGCTGTTTTGTTTTTTATTATATTTATGATACTTAATTGCTAAAATTATTTGAACTCCAAAAGCAAAAACGGAAACAATTAATATCAGTATCAAAACAATTCCCATTAGTAAAATTACAGAATCTGGTACATTGTTTAGTTCGTATCCCATTACATTTCCTGCTATTTCTCTAAATATTTCTATCATAACTTATATTCTCCTTTTTATTCATTTTTTACTACTTTTTCCGCTGATTTCATATAAAAGTAATAGTATTTAATATTACTACAAGTATGAATATCCAGCTAACTATTTTTAAATTTTGTTTTTTTATCCATTCTTTCCTCCTTTCTTTTTTATTTTTATTTTAAAAACTTTAATAACTATTATAAACTCCCGCTTCTTTGTAATTTTTATGTTAAAACAACTCAATCAATAAACAAATATTATATTGTTCTTAATAAATTCTCTCTATTATTACTCTTTTGTCTGTCGTTATAATTATTAATTATTTGTTTAACTTTATCTTTATATTATAATGAATACAATCACCTTGTCAATATATAATTTATTTTTCCTGCTGTCTATATTTTTGCATAAAATTGTTAAGTTTAGCAGTTGATTTTATCTTTAGTTTTGTTTTCTGATTTAATATAAAAGTTTATAGCAACCGTAGAAATTATCGACAATATAAATATTATATAAAATATCTTTTCTCCAATAAATTTTGATACAAAAGCTAATAATGAAAATACTAAAACCTCTGTAAAGCATAAACTCATTTGTCCAACTGCTGATAGTAATTCATTATCTTCTGTAGACTTTTTGATAATATTTTGAATTGATGTCTGTATAGAAGTCTCATATACTTTTTCAAAATTATCACTCAACGTTTTATTACAAGAAATTATCATTTTATTTTTTGTAAATAAATAGATTGCTGTTATTACTATTCTTATGCTCGACACTAAATTGTTTGACTTTTTTAAATTTTTATCAGCATATTTTCCAATTAAAATAATAGTTATAATTTGAAATAACAAAGACACTATAATCACTACTGAAAACATCGCAAAATCTTGTAATATTATATATAAATACATTGGTATAAAAAGTCTTTCTATTATATGATTTGTTCTTAATGCATAAATGATTTTGTACTTACTTTTGCTACGTACTAAATATTTTATGCTTGTTTTAAATGCATTTGCCTTATTATCTGGTTTATAATCAATTTTTATAGTAACAATATACTGTAATATAAAGAAAACAATAATTAAACTAAATACAATTATATTATTATCACTTATTACTCCCCATGCTACTAAGCAACTTGCTAAAACAGTTCCTAATATTTTTGAGATAAAATAAACACTATTAAACCTTCCTCTATGTTCATTCTCTACATATCTACTAGATAATGCATCTGAAGATGGATTAGAAAGTCCCATGCACCCCATTGCAATTACAAATATTGCAATATTTGCATATATACTTTCACTATATAGCATAAAATAAGAGTTTATTATGCTAAATATGTTTGAGATTAATATACATTTGGCTATTCCAATTCTATGTGATATTGTTATAAATAAAGGAGTTATTAATCCTGTTATTAAAAATCTCAATCCATAAATTAGTAATATTAAGTAAATAGGTAATCCTGCTTTGTAAAGCATAACTGTTCCAAATGTTTCAATTAAAGCATTAGCAAAATTATAATAAAAGATACTTAGGTACATATATTTATATTCTTTTTTATAAAAATATTCTTTCATTAATTACTCCAATTACACCTAAAATTGTTTTTTTAATTTTACCATTAAATATTCTATTCGTAAAGCAAAGTTTTTATCATAATTAATTTCTTATTTTTCATATACAACAAGAAAAGCTTCTCATCTTCTTAATTTAAAATTAACTTGTCTGACAGATAAAATTGTTAAATATGGATTTTCCATAAATGCAATAGAGAAATACAAAAAAAAAGGTTGCTAAATTTAAGGAAAATAAATATGGATCATTTTATTAAAGAAGATTTAAAAATAAAATATTATGTTCGATATCAGGATGATTTTTTACTATTTCATCCTTCTAAATCTTATCTTAAATATTGCCTTGATGAAATTAAAAGTAACCGCTCAAACAAAAGGCGTACTTGACAAAGTTAGTAAGATAAAACTCAGGCTATCCTATATTAATAGAATG
>CANPYN010000011.1 GCA_947588635.1 uncultured Clostridia bacterium | reverse complement strand
ATTTTACAAAAATATACATTTAGGGTGAAATATTCGCTTACGAAGTTCTAAGGTGATATTATCATAAATTAAATACATATTTTGCTTTACATAACTTGAAAAATTATTATAACTAATGTATAATATATACATTACTGGGAGGTCAGCAGTAATACAGAATAATGGTATTAGTATAATGATACCAAGAAGAAAGGAGAAAATTTTCATGAAAAAAGTCGGTAATGCTATTGTTATTCATGGCGGCGGACTTGTAGACCCTTCAAAGGTAGTATTGATGCGGATAGCTAATAACTTAACCGTTGATCATGTCTATGATAAAATATTCATAGGAAAATACAGCTTTGAAAGCCTTTATACTCCAAATTTCTGGATGGAATACAACTGGAAACTGGTTGAAAAACTGAAAGGCAAGAGGGGAACATACTTCGGTACATCCCGGGGTATAGATCTTACAAATCCGGAGCTCTCTCAAAAAGCTATTACATGCTTAAATGAGAGAAATGTAAGTACAGTAATAATTGCTGGCGGTGATGGTAGTGCTCGTCAAACAGCTGAGATTAGTGATACTTTTATGAAAAATGGCATTAATACCATTTTTGCTGTTCCACTTACTATTGATGGTATAAACGGTGGAGAATCTATTGGAATAAAACAAGCCGTTAAAGAATCAGTAAGGCAAATAGAAAATATAGTTTCTACGTCCCTGGAAACAAGGGATAAAGAAAAATTTGGTGTTGTTATAGTAGAGTTGCAAGGACGAAACCGTGATGACATTATGGCAAATGTCTTACAAAAATTCGTTGACAAAGGTAGAGTCGCTGACTGCGAGTTAGGAGAGATTCTCCTTAAAGTAGTTCCAGCAAATCTTGAAACTGTTGAGGATTATCTTATAGAGGAGATTAATAAATCTTCTAAGAGAACCTTAATATTAGTAAGCGAAGGATCAAATATAAAGATTGCTAATCTTACAAAAGAAATAAATCGTAAAGTTCGCTCGTCAATAATTGGGTATTCTTCTCAATCAAATGGTATGACTACCAAGGGAGATGAGCGGGAATATGGTTTATGGATTGATAAGGTTACTGAGTTCATTAAAGCTAATCCTAAAGATTCATTTAGCGTTGTAAAAAATGGAAATGATTACAGAAAAGAATCAATTTCCTATTATGCTACTCTCAATCCAAGAGAGGGGCAAGAAGCAAAAATTGATGAATTTTTAGAGAAATTAATAATTCAGTATATGGCATAACATGAAATTTTTTCTGAAACACATGAAGGATGAACTTTAATTAGTTCATCCTTCGTGTGTTTTTGTATAAAAAAATTTTATCTGGTAAAAATATGTACAAATTACATATTTTACGAGGTGGAAGAATTTGAATAAAAGCAAATACAGATATTTAAATATAAAAGGAACAGTATTAGATAATTATCAATTTCAGAATTATATGGAAAAGATTGCAAGTGGTCATGAAATTAAAAATTATTCAGAAAAATGGACATATCCAATTCCAAGATTAAAAGATAATTTTAAATTTATACAAAAAACATACGAGTTACTAAATGAACATTTAAAGCTGAAAATAGATACACATCCAGCAGGAGAATGGCTTTTAGATAATTTTTACATTATAGAAGAAACATATAAAACAGTCGTATCAGAAATGAGTTTAAAAAAATATATAAACTTTAAAGGAATTGCAAATGGTATATATAAGGGATTTTCAAGAGATTATGTTTTAGCATCAGAGATAGTTGCATATACAGATAATAAAATAGATGACGAGATATTAGCCCTTGCTATAAAAGCATATCAAAATAGAAAATTATTGAGTATGGAAGAAATATGGAATTTATGGATTTTTCTTGAAATTGCTCTAATAGAAAATATAAGAAATATATGTGAAAAAATTTATTCTTCGCAAATACAAAAATATAAAGTGGAAAATATTATAGAAAGATTAGTTGATATAAAAGAAAATAAAAAAAGAGTATTTAAAGATGTGAAAAAAGATAATAAAAATAATATTTTGTATAAAGAGATGAAATATCCATTTATAGAATATATGTCTTATAAATTAAAAAGATATGGAAGACAGGGTGTTCCATATCTAGAAATTTTAGAAGAGCAAGTAAATAAAATGGGAATGACTATTTCAGAAGTTATACAAAAAGAACATTATGATATAGCAATTTCAAAAGTGTCATTGGGAAATAGTATTATAAGTTTGAAGGAAATATTAAGAGTTAATTTTTTAAGTTTATTTGAAAAGATAAACGGAGTAGAGGATATATTAAAAAAAGATCCAGCAAATGTTTATCAAAATATGGATTATAAAACTAAGGAGTATTATAGAAATGAAATAAAACAAATCTCTGAGAAAACAAAAATATCAGAATTATATATTGCAAAAAAAATATTAGAATTGAGTGAAAGATATGTAAATAAGGAAAATATAATAGATATAAAAAAATCACATATTGGTTATTATCTAATATCAGAAGGAAAAGATGAGCTGTTAAATACTCTGGGAGTAAAGAACAAAAAGCACATATCAAATATGGGAAAAGCAAAAAGGTATATATTTTCAATTTATTTTATAACGACAATTTTAACACTACTAATAGGAGGATATATTAGTTATGCAAAAAGAAATATTATTATTTCAATAATTATATCTATAGTTATATATATTCCTATATCTGAGATTGTGCAACAATTTATTAATTATATTTTAAACAAAAGAGTTAAACCTGCAATGATACCAAAAATGGATTTTAGCAATCGGTGTCCCAAAAGAGTATTCAACATTTGTTGTAATACCTACTATTGTTAATTCAAAAGAAAAAGTAAAGGAACTTATGAAAAAACTTGAAGTTTATTACTTAGCAAACAAAAGCAAAAATATATATTTTGCGCTACTTGGTGATTGTAGTTCTAGTAAAAATGAAGATGAATATTTTGATAATGATGTAATAAAAGCAGGATTAGAAGAAGTAGATAAATTAAATAAAAAATATTGTAAAAATTCTGATGAAGATTATCCAAAGTTTAATTTTTTATATAGAAAAAGAGTTTGGAATCCTAGTGAAAAATGTTATTTGGGATGGGAAAGAAAAAGAGGTTTGTTATGTCAGTTTAACGAATTTTTAGTAGATGGAATAAACAAATTTAGAATAAACACAATTGCAAATTATGCGATAACACTATCTAAAGAAAAAGTTCAAGAAGAGGATATATCAAAGCAAAATTCAAATCTCACATCTAATAAAATTAAATATGTTATAACATTAGATTCAGATACAAATTTATGTTTAGAAAGCGGATTAGAATTAATAGGTGCAATGGCACATGTTCTAAATGAACCTATATTGGATGAGAATAAAAATATAGTAGTAAATGGATATGGATTAATGCAGGCCAGAATAGGTACAAATTTGGAATCGGCTCGAAAAAGTTTATTTACAAAAATATACTCAGGTCCACGGTGGAACAGATTCATATACTAATGCTATATCAGATATATATCAAGATAATTTTGGCGAAGGAATATATACGGGGAAAGGAATTTATAATTTAAAATTATTTCATAAAATCTTATGTGATGAAATTCCTGAAAATACTGTTTTAAGTCATGATTTATTAGAGGGAAATTATTTAAGATGTGGATTAGTAACAGATATTCTTCTTTTAGATGACGTTCCTAGTAAATATAATAGCTACTCACTAAGACAAAGCAGATGGATTAGAGGAGACTGGCAAATTTTAAGTTGGCTTAAGAAAAGAATAAAAATAAAAGACGGAACTAGAAAATTAAATCCATTAAACTTACTTTCTAAATATAAAATATTTGACAACTTAAGAAGAAGCTTGATTCCAGTTGCAGTTTCTTTAGGTATTATATTATCAGTTTTATTAAAATTATTTACAGATATAAAAGTATGGGGAATTGTAGCTATATGTTTAATATCATATAGTTTTCCATGCATACTTGATATATTAAATTATATTATTTTTAAAGAGGGAAAAGATTCAAGATTTATCTATGCTCACAAAAGTTTAACTAAAAGTATAAGTTCTATAGAATCAAGTATTTTGCGTGGAGTTTTAGAATTAGGATTTCTGCCACATAAATTATATATAAATTTGAATTCAATTATAAAGACAGTATATAGAATAAAAATAAGTAAAATGAATTTACTTGAATGGCTTACTGCAGAAGAGGCAGAAAAACAAGCTAAAACAGATTTAATATCATATTACAAATTTATGAATGTAAATGTAATATTTGGTATTCTATTTTTAGCTTTTGGTATATTTGCAAAGCAAGTATTAGCTATAGTAGGAGGAATTATTTGGTGTTTAGGGCCATTATGTGCTTGGTATATAAGTAAAGATATCAAACAAGAAAAAGCAATTCAAAAAGTATCTGATGACGATATAGAATATATTTTAGAGGTAGGTAAAAAAACATGGCAATATTTTAAAGAATATATTAATTATGAAAATAATTTTCTACCTCCAGATAATTATCAAGAAGGTAGAAAAAATAAAATAGCATCGAGAACATCATCAACTAATATTGGATTAGGAATGCTTTCCATTATTTCAGCCTATGACTTAAAATATATAGAGTTAGAGGAAGCAATAGAATTATTAGATAAGATGCTAGAAACGATAATGAAACTGCAAAAATGGAATGGACATTTATATAATTGGTATAATACTAATACTTTAAAGCCATTAGTGCCAAGGTATATATCAACAGTGGATAATGGAAATTTTATAGGATATTTATACACTACAAAACAATTTCTTATTGACAAATTACAAAGCGATAATACAGATGGAAAAACCTTGGGAGAGTCGCATATAACAAAAATTTCACAAATGATTAAAACTATTGATAATATAATTAATAATACAGATTTTTCAGTTTTATATGATTATAAAAAAAGACTATTTTCCATCGGGTTTGATGTGGAAAGAAATCTGCCAACAAATTCATACTATGATTTATTAGCATCAGAAGCAAGACAAGCAAGTTTAATTGCAATTGCTAAAAAAGATGTACCTAGTAAACATTGGAATAGTTTAAGTAGAACATTAACAAGTCTTAATAAATATAAAGGACTAATATCATGGTCTGGAACTGCATTTGAATATTTAATGCCAAATATTAATATTAAGCAATACGAATCTAGTCTTTTGGATGAATCAAGTAGATTTTTAATTATGAGTCAAATTGAATATGCTAAGAAACTAGGAATTCCATGGGGAATATCAGAAGCAGCATTTAATTTGAAAGATTTTAATAATAATTATCAATATAAGTCATTTGGGGTACCATGGCTTGGCTTAAAAAGAGGATTGGAAGATGATATGGTTGTATCTCCGTATTCTGTTTTTTTAAGTTTAAATTATGTTCCAAAAGAAGCAATAGAAAATTTAAGACAATTAGAAAAGGAAAATATGTATGATAAATACGGATTTTATGAGGCAATTGATTATACAACATCTAGATTAAAATATGGAAAAAAATACGAACCTGTAAAAACATATATGGCACATCATCAAGCTTTAAGTTTATTATCAATTAATAATTTTATTAATGATAATATTTTAGTAAAAAGATTTATGAACAATCCTGAAATAGAAGCAGTTGATATCTTATTGCAAGAAAGAATACCAGAAAAAGCAATTATAACAAAAGAGAAAAAAGAAAAAATAGAAAAAGTAAAACCAAAAGATTATCAAAACTATATGGAACTTTCTTTTACAAAAGTAGATGAGAATTTTAATAGAGTAAATGTTATATCAAATGGAAGTTATACAGTATGTACTAAGCAAAATGGGGAAGGTTTTAGCAAATATAATGAAATATTAATAAATAGATTTAAAGAGACTGCAGATTACAAACAAGGAAATTTATTTTATATAAAAGATGTGCAAAATAAAAAAGTTTGGTTAAATACACCAATCGATAAAGAAAATATGGGTGATAAATATACTATATCATTTGCACCAGAGAGAACTAAATTTGTAAGAATGGATGCAGATATAGAAAGCACTACTAAAATTATAGTGTCTCCTGATGATCCAGTAGAAATAAGAAGATTAGAACTTAAAAATAATGGTACACAAGAAAGAACATTGGAGATAACAAATTATTTTGAACCAGTATTATCACGGAGCTGCGCAGGATTATGCACACATGGCTTTTAACAATTTGTTTTTAACGTTTGAAAAATTAGAAAATGAAAATATAATAATAAAAAGGAAAAAGAGAGGAACAAATGAAAAAGATATGTATTTGGGAGTTTCACTCTATACAGAACATGAAACAATTGGAGATTTTGAAATAGAAATAGACAAAGAAAAATTTCTAGGGAAAAAATATAACCTGATTCCAGAAATGGTAAAAAGTTCAAAGCCATACTCTCAAAATATGGGACTTATAACAGATCCATGCCTTGCAACTAAAAGAACAACAAAAATAATGCCAGGAGAGAAAATAATATTTGACTTAATTATATGTATTTCGGATAAAAAAGAAGTTGTTTTAAATTTATTAGAAAAATATAGGAATACTAATATAATTACAAAGACATTTGAACTCACACGTGCAAAAGTAGAAGCAGAAAGTATATACCTTGGATTAAAAGGTACGGATATAGAAAAATATCAAAAGTTGTTGTCATATATTATATTTAATAATCCATTAAAAAAGATAATGTTAAATACTTTACCTAAAAAAATATATTCTCAAAGTGATTTATGGAAATATGGAATATCTGGAGACTTGCCAATAATCTTATTAGAAATAGAAGATTTAAACGATATGTATGTAATAAAGGACATGTTAAAAGCACATGAATACTATAGAAGTAAAAATATAAAAGTTGATTTGGTGATTTTAAATGGTGAACAAAATTCGTATGATCAGTATATAAATTATGAAATAGAAAATGCGATATTAAATAGACAAATGGAATATTTAAAAAATATATCAGGTGGAGTATTTGTCTTAAATATTAATCAAATTGATAAAGAAGATATAGACCTATTAAAGTTTAAATCAAGCATTGTGATAAATGCAAAAGATGGAGATATAAATACAGTTATAGAAGATTTAGAAGAAGAATATATTAAAGAAATAAAAAATATAGGATTAGATGCAAAACCAGATTATATTGTTCAAGAGGAAATAAATAGCAATCAAAATATAGATATGAACAGTTTAAAATATTACAATGAATTTGGAGGATTTTATAAAGATGTAGAATATACAATTAAGTTAGATAAAGAAAATAAACTGCCTAGTATTTGGAGCATGATACTTGCAAATGAAACATTTGGAACAGTGATAACTCAAAATTTAGGTGGGTTTACATGGCATAAAAATAGTAGGTTAAATAGATTATCAGCATGGAATAATAATCCCGTAATGGATTTACCATCAGAAATTATATATTTAAAAGATTATAAAACTGGTAAGAAATGGTCTTTATCGGATAACATTAATAATGAATCTAATGAGAGTTATATAACTTATGGAATGGGATATATAAAGTTTCAATCTACTCAAAATAATATAGCAGAAGAATTAGATATTTTTATTCCTAGAAAAGATAATATAAAAATAAATATATTAAAATTAAAAAATCTAGAACTTAATAAAAGAAAATTAAAACTGATATATTATATAAAACCAGTTCTTCGGAGAAGATGAGATAAAAACAAATGGATTTATTGAGGTATGTAAAGATAATAATTTAATAGTTGCAAAAACTTTGTATAAAGATAGCTTTAAAGAAAATATAGCATTTATATCTAGTAGTGAGGACATAAAATCATATACAGGAAATAAAAGTTTCTTTATAGGAAAAGGAAACTTAAGTAATCCAGATGGATTAGATAAAGTATCATTAGACAATTCTTCGGGACTTGGACAAGATTCATGCATTGCAATGGAAATAGAAGTAGAGTTAGAGAGCTTTGAAGAAAAGGAAATTGTATTGCAATTTGGTGAAGAAGAAAGCTTACTAAATGCAAAAGATTTATCGTATAAATATTCAAATGTATCTAATTGCGTGCAAGAATTAAATAATGTTAAATCATTTTGGTATGAGTTATTAAATAAAGTAGAAGTAAATACACCACTAGAATCATTAAATATAATAATAAATAGATGGGCGAAGTATCAGACAATTGTATCAAGATTATGGGCAAGAAGCGGATATTATCAATCAGGTGGAGCAATGGGTTTCAGAGATCAACTACAAGATTGTATAGGATTAAAATATGTTGATATAGAATTTATGAAGAAGCAAATACTAATTAGCTGTAGACATCAATTTATAGAGGGAGATGTTGAGCATTGGTGGCATGAAGAAACAAGTAAGGGAATAAGGACAAGATTTTCAGATGATTTATTATGGCTTTGTTATGTAGTATTTGAATATATAAGCTATACAGGAGATTACAGTATTTTAGACATAGAAGAAAACTATGTTGAAGGAGAAGAACTACCAGAAGGAGTTGATGAAAGATATGATATCTATTTGGAGTCACAAATAAAAGAAAGCGTATATACTCATTGTATTCGTGCAATAGACAGAAGCTTAAATTTTGGAGAAAATGGTTTACCTAAAATAGGATCGGGAGATTGGAATGATGGACTAAATACTGTAGGAAACAAGAAAAAAGGTGAAAGTATATGGCTTGGCTTTTTTATTTATGATATATTAGGAAAATTTATACCAATATGTGAGAGAAAAAATGATATATATAGAGCAAAGAAATACAAAGAAAAGAGAGACGCCTTAAAAAAGGCGCTAAACACAGCAGGTTGGGATGGAAGATGGTTTAAAAGAGCATATATGGACAACCGGAGAACCTTTGCGGAAGTATTGAAAATGAAGAATGTAGAATAGATAGTATATCTCAAAGTTGGGGAGTAATATCAAATGCTGCTGATAATGATAAAAAATATATATCAATGGAATCTTTGGAGAATCATTTAATAGACACAGAAAATGGAATTATAAAATTATTAGATCCTCCATTTAATAAAACTAAATTAGAGCCAGGATATATAAAGGCATATTTGCCAGGAGTAAGAGAAAACCGGAGGACAATACACACATGCTGCAATATGGGCAATAATAGCATATGCAAAGCTAGGTTTTGGTGATAAGGCAGTAGAATATTATAGAATGATAAATCCAATTGAACATTCAAGAACAAAAGAAGCAGCAAGAAAATATAAAGTGGAACCGTATGTAATTGCTGCTGATATATATGGAGCAAATAATTTAGCAGGAAGAGGCGGATGGACTTGGTATACCGGTTCAAGCAGCTGGTTTTGTAAAGCTGGTTTAGAAGATATACTAGGATTAAAAATAAATGAAGGAATACTAAAAATAGAGCCATGCATTTCTCGAAAATGGGAAAATTATAGCATAAGATATAGATACAAAACAAGTATATATAATATAAATATAAAAAATCCAGAGGGAAAATGCACAGGAGAAAATCAAATGTTTTATCTAAATGGAAAAGAAATAAAGGAAAAACAAATAAAATTAGAAGATGACGGTTCAATAAATGAAATAGAAGTTATTTTATAAAAATTGGGGAAAAGGAGGATGCTTCTTTTTCTCTATTTTTATAATAAATAATAAATTATTAAATGTAGGGAAATAATAAATTTATATTTGTCATACTTTTGTAATAAATTTGTAAAAAAATCTTGTCTAAAATTTTGTTATATGATATAAATAGAATAATAAAAGTCGTAATGAAGAAAGGTGGGACTTTTGTGGAAGAAATAGATAATAAAAAAACTATCCTAATAGTAGATGATGAAAAGCCTATAGTAGATATCTTAGTATATAATCTTGAAAAAGAAGGATATAATACTTTAGAAGCAAATGATGGTGTTACAGCAGTAGAAATAGCATTTGAAAAAAAACCAGATTTAATTTTATTAGATATAATGCTTCCTAAAATGGATGGTTTAACAGTATGTAAAAAAATAAGATCTTCCCTTAATGTTCCAATTCTTATGCTTACAGCAAAGGATGAAGAAATAGATAAAATATTGGGCTTAGAATTAGGTGCAGATGATTATATAACAAAGCCTTTTAGTGTAAGAGAATTAATGGCAAGAATAAAAGCAAATTTAAGAAAATCAGAAGTTAAAGAAAATGTAAATATGCCTAGCAGTGATAGTGAAAAAACAAAAAAAATAGTGATTGGACATCTTGAATTAGATTTAGATAAATTTGAAGCTAGAATTGATGGAAAAATGATAGATTTAACTTTAAGAGAATTTGAGGTTTTAAAATTTTTAGCAAGCCAGGCAGGTCAAGTAATTACAAGAGAGGTATTACTTGAAAGAGTTTGGGGATATGAATATTATGGAGATATTAGAACAGTAGATGTTACAGTTAGGAGAATAAGAGGAAAAATAGAAAAAGATACTGCAAATCCGAAAATACTTATTACAAAAAGAGGAGTAGGATACTATATAAGAGCAAATTAGGAGTATAAATATAATTTGCAGTAAATAGTGAAATGTAAAAAGTATAAGATGAAAAATTGCATAAATGCAATTTTTCTTCATTTATTAATAACTATCCACTATTAAATTTTCACAGTTTGAATAATTATTCAAACAATAGAATATGTGAGGTAAGTATGTTAAAAAATGTTCAAATAAAAATAATATTAATAGTAATTTTATTATCTATAATAATGTTTGCAATACCAGAATTTATATATATAAATCAATTAGCATCTATACAAACAAATACAGAAGTATTTGAGCAAGCTATATATAAAGGGAATTTGGTATTTTTAATTTTAACTATATCATATATATTAATTTGTGCAATTGTAGTTTTGTTTGTTTCGAGAACACTGGTAAATCCATTGAAAAGATTAATAAAAAGTGCAGAAAAGATAGCTGAAGGCGAAAATGTTGAAGGAGAAATTAAATATTTAGAAGATGCTACAACCAAAACAGAAATAGGAGACTTAGCTAATGCTTTTAATTTAATGACATCGGGATTGAGAGAAAATTTAAATGAAGTAACTAGACAAAAAAAACAAATAGAAACAATTTTACTACACATGACAGATGGGATTATAGCATTTAATAAGGATGGTAATATTATACATATAAATCCAGCAGCTAGTAGACTTCTAAAAATAAATTCTAAAGATAATACCTTTGAGAAAATTTTCAAAAATCTGAAATTGGATATTAATATAGAAAAAATAATATATTTAGAAAATTGGACATCTACAGAACAAAAAATAAATATTGATGATACATATCTAAATTTATTTTTTGCACCTTTTAAGGATGAAAATGATAGACCGGCTGGAGTTATGGTATTAATTCAAGATATAACAGAACATGTAAGATTAGATAACATGAGAAAAGAATTTGTAGCCGATGTATCTCATGAATTAAAAACACCACTTACTTCGATTATGGGATATGCAGAAACACTTGCAAATACAGAATATGATAAAGATTTGCAGGGAAAATTCTTAAATGTAATATCATCTGAAGCTGTAAGAATGACTAGATTGGTTAACGATTTATTAACATTATCAAAATTTGACAATGATAAAACTGAATGGGAAAGAACAGAATTTGATTTAGGAGAACTTGTAAAACAATGCCAAGAAAACTTACAAATAGAAATGGATAAAAAGAAGCAAAAGGTAGAATGTTTCGTTACAGCTAATGTACCAGAAGTATATGCAGATAAAGATGGAATAGAAAGAGTAATATTGAACATATTATCAAACAGTATTAAATATACAGGTGAAGGTGGAACAATAAAAATTTATGTAGGATTTGTATATAATGATGCATATATAAAAGTTATTGATAATGGAATTGGAATTCCAGAAGAAGATTTAACTAGAATTTTTGAAAGATTTTATAGAGTGGATAAGGCAAGAACTAGAGAAATGGGAGGAACAGGACTTGGCCTTTCTATAGCAAAAGAAATATTGGATAAAAATGGTGGAAGAATAGATATAAAAAGTAAAGCACATGAAGGAACAGAAGTAGTAATAACAATACCAACAAAGCAAAAGTAAATTGTAATTTGTAATTTGTGAGGATAGAATTTGATATTTGGAATCTTAATTATTGAATTCATCATTACCTACAATAATTTATTAGTTAAAACAATTGAAATATAAATCATATTAATATATAATTATTAGCATACATTTATTATGAAAGAAGGAATAACAGTGAATATAAATATAAGCCCTAAGGCAAAGAATATATTGGAATGGGTATATTGCATTATTATTGCAATAGTATTGGCTTTATTATTTAGATATTATGTAGGCACACCTACAGTTGTTCAACAACCTTCAATGTATAATACTTTAGAAGAAGGACAAAGATTAATACTTAACAGATGGGTAAGAACTGTACATGGTGAATATAAAAGAGGAGATATAATAACGTTTGAAGCACCAAGCAATCCAGTTCCGTCAGCATTTGAGGTTGATATGAATAATCCAGTTGCAGAATATAATTACGAGCCTAAAGGAATATTTGCAAAATTTGCATATTATGTATTAGAATTTACTAAAACAAGTTATATAAAAAGGGTTATTGGAGTAGCAGGAGATCGTATAAGAATAGAAGAAGGCAAAGTGTATTTAAATGATGAAGAATTACAAGAATCTTATTTAAGAGAAGGAATAACTACTGAAGGTGGAACATTTAGTAATATTACAGTGCCAGATGGTTGTGTGTTTGTAATGGGTGATAATAGACCACACAGTACTGACAGCAGAAGTTTCGGATGTATACCAGTAGAAAAAATAGAAAGTAAAGTATTAATTAGATTTTGGCCATTTAATAAATTTGGAAAAGTAACTTAAAAAAAGAGAGATATTCCTCAAACTATGAGGAATACCCATGACCGAGGATTGTACATCATCCGAATAAAGTTTGTTTTTTAAACATAGTAAAGGGTAAAAATATGATTTTTAAAAATATCGTTGGTAATGAAAAAAATAAAGAATTATTAAAACAAATAATATATACAAACAATATTGCACATAGTTATATGTTTGTAGGAAAAGAATCTGTTGGAAAATTTCTATTTGCAAAAGAGTTTGCAAAATCAATATTATGTTTAGAAAAAGAAAAGCCATGTAATAAATGTAAATCATGCATTGAGTTTGATGCATATAATAATCCAGATTTTAGTATATTAAATGCTGAGGGAAACTCAATTAAAATAGACCAAATAAGAGAACTTACGAAAAAGGTTTATGAAAAACCAGTTGTATCAAATAAAAAAGTATATATAATAAACGATAGTGATTGTATGACAAAAGAAGCACAAAACAGTTTATTAAAGACATTGGAAGAACCACCAGAATATGTTACTATTATACTTATTGCTTCCAATGACAACTTGTTTTTACCAACTATAAAATCAAGATGCACAAAAATAATATTTAATAAATTAACAAATAGCGAATTAGCAGAGGTATTAAAAAAAGAATATGAGTATGTTGACATTGATGATATAACATTTAAAATTGCAGATCGGAAGTGTAAAAAAAGCATTAAGATTAAAGGGTAAAGAAGATGAGTATATAAAGATAAATAAAATATTTAAAAATTTAGAAAATATTGATATAATAGATTTAATAACAAGTAAAGAAGATATATTTTCAAATAGAGAAGAAACAGAAGAGATATTAAGTTATATTAATTTAATATTTTTTGACAAGATAAAAGAAAATCCTAGATATATAAAATGCATAGAAAATATTGAGGAGACTAAAGATAGAATAATAAAAAATTGTAATTATGACATGACAATAGATAATTTTATTGTAACAGTATGGGAGGAAATAAATGGCAAATATTATAGGGGTTAGATTTAAAAAACCGGGAAAGATATATTTCTTTGATCCAAATGAAAAGAAAATTGAAAAAGGAAGTTTTGTGATAGTTGAGACTTCAATGGGTAAAGAATTTGGAGAAGTTGTAATATCTAATAGAAATTTTCCAGATGAAAAATTAGAGAAACCGTTAAAAAAAATTATAAGAGTTGCAACTAATAAAGATAAAAAACAAAATGAGGAAAATAAGAAAAAAGAACAAGAAGCATTAAAGATATGTGAAGAAAAAATACAAGAACATAAATTAGACATGATTCTAACAGGTGTTGAATATAAATTTGATAGAAGTAAATTACTATTTTTCTTTAAAGCTGATGGAAGAATAGATTTTAGAGATTTGGTGAAAGATTTAGCGGCTATATTTAAAACAAGAATAGAATTACGACAAATAGGCGTAAGGGACGAAGTAAAAAGAATTCGGCGGAAATGGAATATGTGGAAGAGAACTATGTTGCTGTTCATTTTTAGACAGTTTTGAAACAGTATCAATAAAAATGGCAAAAGAACAAAACATATCACTAAATCCTTCTAAAATATCAGGTAATTGTGGAAGACTAATGTGTTGTTTGAAATATGAACAAGAAGTATATGCAGAAAAACTTGCTCATTTACCAAAAATTGGTGCAATAGTAAAAACTAATGATGGAGAAGGAGAGGTTTGTCGGAGTAGAAACATTAAAAGAAATTGTAAATGTTAAATTCAAAGATGGTGATGATACTTTTTATAAAAAGTATGAAGCAAAAGATATAAAAATTATAAAAGATGTAGAAAAAGAGCAAGAAGCTTTAGATGTTGAAAATCCAGAAGATTTAAAAGAATTGCAAGAATTAGAAAAACTAGAAGAGTTAGATAAAAATAATAATGATAAGATATAAAATTATAATCAAAATGGGTAAGACAAGGAAAAATAATCGATATTAATTTTTTAAATTATAAATTAAACATTAAGTAACTATTTCTTATTAATTTGAAAATACAGATTACTTTGCAATTTGAAGGAGGGGAAGAAAAATGGCTTACAAAATAACAGATAAATGTATATCTTGTGGTGCATGTGCAGCAGAATGTCCAGTTGGATGTATATCTCAAGGAGAAGATAAATACATAATTGATGATGCAACATGTATAGGATGTGGAACATGTGCAGGTGTATGTCCAGTTGAAGCACCAGTTGAAGAGAATTAATTAAAGTATAAATACAAGGGATTACAAAGAAAGTAATCCCTTGTATTCGCTTGTTGAAAATGAAAAATCAAAGATTTTCCATTTTCAACAAAGCTTCGCAAATATTCCACACAAAATTTTTTCAAAATTTTGGCGGACGAACAACGAGTGTGGGCATTAAAATAAATTTAAATAGTCTGACATCAAAAAAGCCCACTGTTGTTCTAGAATATACATAGAAAAAAGGCACGGTTCCAACTGTGGACATATCCGTGCCTTTTCCATGTTATGGATCAATTATGAAATTTCTTATGAAATTTCTGTTATCTTCCCATTGCTTGCGCTTGCTTTCCCATGCGTAAGCAACCTTTAACGACTGCTGCCAGTCTTGGTCAACAGAAAATTTTTTTCTGTTGTAACGCTTTTTATGGGATAAGCTGATGGGAATAATCCCAAGAGCAAACATAACCAATCCAACTGTAATTACTGTGATAACGGCAATTGGATCAGATTCAGGATCAGCAGCTGATCCTGCGAGGAATAAAGTTATTCCAACATTCCGGACAAAAGACAATAGATGACATACAAACTTTTTCATGAATTTTTACATCCTTTCTGATTTGGCTAAATGCCTTTATTATATTAATTATACTACAAATATCATAAAATTTCAAATTTGAATTTTCAACCTTGACTTTTCAGTTAATTAGACATATACTAAAAATGTTAATCCAATATGATTAGGAGGAAGAGTATGAGTGATTTAATAGAAATTAGATGGCATGGAAGAGGCGGACAAGGAGCAAAAACAGCATCACTGCTTTTAGCAGATGCAGCATTCAATACTGGGAAATATATACAAGGATTTCCAGAATATGGACCAGAGAGAATGGGGGCACCAATAACTGCATATAACAGAATAAGTAGCAAACCTATTACTATACATAGTAATATTTATGAACCTGATTATGTTGTAGTAGTTGATGATACACTATTAGAATCTGTAGACGTAACAGCTGGTTTAAAAGATTCAGGAGCTATAGTTATTAATACTACAAAAGAGGATGAAGAGATAAAAAAAGAATTAAAAGGATATAATGGCGATATATATAAAATTGATGCAAGAAAAATATCAGAAGAAGCATTAGGAAGATATTTTCCAAATACACCTATGCTTGCAGCTATAGTAAAGGTAAGTGGAATTATGACAGACGAAGAACTATTAAATGACATGAAAGGATCTTTTAAACATAAATTTGCAAAAAAACCAGAAGTTATTGAAGGTAATATGAAAGCTTTAGAAATGGCACTAAGTTCTGTAAAAAGAATATAGAATAAGGATAAAGACTAGTAAATAATTAAGAGCGAATAGTTAATAATAAATGAAAGTTTTTGACACTAGTGTCAAAACTAACAAAACTTATTCATAATCAATTATTAAATATTCACTAAAATACATAAAGGAGGTAAAAAATATGAACATAAATTCAAAAACTCCAATGGAAGATTTAACTCTAGGTGGAAATATATACGAGGCTGGAAATGCAAGAGAATTTAAGACAGGTGATTGGAGAAGTACTAAACCTATTTATTTATCAGAAAAATGTAAACAATGTGGATTATGTTTTCCAGTATGCCCAGATGACGCAATTCCAGTAGGAAAAGACCAAAAAAGAACAGATTTTAATTACGATTATTGCAAGGGATGTGGAGTATGTGCTAAGGTTTGTCCGTTTGGCGCAATTACCATGGAATAAAACAAATGAAAGCGAATGAAATTAGGCATCTTGTTGTGCCAAACTTATTAAAAATTTTTTCGATGTACCTATGTACTATCTCAAAATTTTTTAATTGTTTTCCCTGCAGTATACCAAATTTACTTCGCTTTACGAAAAAATATGTAGGGGTCGCATGATTTATTGGAGACCTGAAAGAAGAATAAATTAATTAATAGGAGGAAATAAAATGTCAATTAGAGAACGTTTAAGTGGTAATGAAGCAGCAGCTATTGCAATGAAACAAATTAATCCAGATGTAGTAGCAGCTTTCCCAATAACACCATCAACAGAAATACCACAATATTTTTCAACATTCGTAAGTAATGGAGATGTAGATACAGAATTTGTAGCTGTAGAAAGTGAACATAGTGCAATGTCTGCTACAATAGGAGCAGAAGCAGCAGGTGGAAGGGCAATGACAGCTACATCTGCAAATGGATTGTCACTTATGTGGGAGATGATATATATAGCTTCAAGTCTAAGACTTCCAATAGTAATGTCACTAGTCAATAGAGCAGTATCAGGACCACTTAATATACACAATGACCATTCAGATGCTATGGGAGTAAGAGATGCAGGATGGATAATGTTATTTTCTGAAAACAATCAAGAAGCTTACGATAATTTAATAATGGCGCATAGAATTGCAGAAAATGAAAAAGTAAAATTACCACTTATGGTATGTCAAGATGGTTTTATAACATCACATTCAATTGAAAATATAGAACTAATAGAAGATGATAAAGTAAAAAAATTTGTTGGAGAATATAAACCAGATGAATATCTTTTAAATAAAGATAATCCAATAGCAATAGGACCTTTAGATTTGCAGGCATATTTATTTGAACACAAGGCACAGCAAGCAGAAGCTATGAAAAATGCTAAAAAAGTAATTTTAGAAGTAGCAGATGAATTTGAGAAAATGACAGGAAGAAAATATTCTTTCTTTGAAGAATATAAATTAGAAGATGCTGAAATAGCAATAGTATGTATGAATTCAACGGCAGGAACAACAAAATTTGTTGTGGATACCTTAAGAGAAAAAGGAATAAAAGCAGGTCTATTAAAATTAAGAGTATTTAGACCATTTCCAGCAGAAGAAATTGCAAAAGCTTTAGAACATGTAAAGGCAGTTGCTGTTTTAGATAAGGCAGATTCATTAAATGCAGCTGGTGGAGCTTTATTTGAAGATGTAACATCTGCAATGTATGTAAATAAAAAACAGGTTCCAATGGTAAATTACGTATATGGAATTGGTGGAAGAGATACAAAAGCAGATGATATAGAAAAAGTATATGAAGATTTGCAGGAAATAGCAAAATCAGGAAAAATTAAAGATCCTTATAGATACCTAGGATTGAGAAGATAGAAAATGGATGAAGTTAGTGTCAGACTATCCATAATAGGGATATACTCCAAAATATACTTACAAAGGATTATCCTATAAAAAGGGTGTGTCACTGCTTTAAAACAAGTAATAAAATTATTTAAAAAGTTTAAGGAGGAAATAAAATGGCATATAATTTAAAAGAAGTAGTAGCAGAAAAACCATCTAGATTTACAGCTGGACATAGAATGTGTGCAGGTTGTGGTGCGCCACCAGTAGCAAGAATGGTGCTTCGTGCATTAAAGCCAGAGGACCATGCAGTAGTTAGTGTAGCAACAGGATGTATGGAGGTTTCAACATTTATATATCCATACACAGCATGGACAGATTCATTTATACATACAGCATTTGAATGTGCTGCAGCAAATGCAGGAGGAGCAGAAGCCACGTATAAAGCATTAAAAAGAAAAGGAAAAATTCCAGAAGATCAAACTACTAAATTTATAGCATTTGGTGGAGATGGAGGAACTTATGATATAGGGCTTCAAAGTTTATCAGGAGCAATGGAAAGAGGACATGATATGGTATATGTATGCTATGATAATGGAGCATATATGAATACAGGAATTCAACGTTCATCAGCAACTCCAAAATTTGCAGATACAACAACATCACCAGCTGGAAAAGTAATTCCAGGTAAAATGCAAAGCAGAAAAGATTTAACAAATATTATTGCAAACCATCATATTCCTTATGTTGCACAAACAATTGCAGTAAACAATTTTAAAGATTTATATGAAAAATCTGAAAAAGCAATTTATACAGAAGGACCTGCATTTTTAAATGTACTTGCACCTTGTCCAAGAGGTTGGGGATATAACACGGAAGATTTAATGAAGATAAATAAATTAGCAGTGGAAACATGTTATTGGCCATTATTTGAGGTAATAGATGGAAAATATACTGTAAATTATAAGCCAAAAAATAAGCTACCAATAGAAGAATTCTTAAAACCACAAAAAAGATTTAAACATATGTTTAAACCAGGAAATGAGTGGATGATAGAGGAATTCCAAAAAGAAGTTGATAGAAGATGGGAAGAATTGTTACATTTAGAAGAAATTACAAATAAAGTAGAAGAATAACAATTTGTAAGAGCAAGAGATTATTTGATAATTTCTTGCTCTTGTGATATTATATACTCATAAAAATCTAGAAGAGGGGAATAAAAATGTGTACAGCAATAACATACAATACAGATAACCATTATTTTGGAAGAAATTTTGATTTAGAATATTCATATAAAGAAACTGTTACAATAACACCAAGAAATTATAATTTTAAATTTAAATAATTATATGGGGTTATCAATTGAGAAAACAGTAA
Source organism: uncultured Clostridia bacterium (assembly GCA_947588635.1). Lineage (GTDB taxonomy): Bacteria > Bacillota > Clostridia > TANB77 > CAG-508 > CAG-452. The sequence goes on along the minus strand of CANPYN010000011.1, from coordinate 10,351 downwards.
ACAATTTCTCAAATAAATTAAATTTACAAACTTATAGCAGAGGAATGGGAACTCTTGGCTTGCCAGGTGATTTATCATTAGCTTCGAGATTTGTAAAAGAAACATTTACTAAAATGAATTCTTTATCTGGAAATTCAGAATCAGAAAGTATTAGTCAATTCTTTCATATATTGGATTCAGTTTATCAACAAAGAGGATGTGTACATATGGGTGAGGATAAATATGAGATAACAATTTATAGTTCGTGTTGCAATATGGATAAAGGTATATATTATTATAAAACTTACGAAAACAGTCAAATTACTGGGATAGATATGTATAAAGAGAATTTAGAAAAAAGTGAGTTAATAAGTTATAATTTAATAAAAGGTCAGCAAATATTGATGCAAAATTAATTTATTATAAAATAAAAAATGGAGGTAAAAAATTATGAAAGATTTTTTAAAAAAAACAGGTTGGACAAACATATTATTATGTGCTGTATTTGCTATTATTGGTGTTTTTATGATAATAAATACAGACTCAGCAATTAAAGTAATATCATATATATTAGGAATATGCTTTATTGTAATAGGTGTAATTAAGATTTTAAATTATTTTATTTCGAAAGGAAACAGTGATTTTTATAACAATGATTTACTTTATGGAATTATTGCTATTATTATAGGATTAATCACTATGTTTTACAGTAGTTTAATAGAATCTGTATTTAGAATTGTGATAGGAATTTGGATTATATATAGCGGACTTTTAAGATTATCTCTATCATTAAAATTGCGTAGTGCAAAAATAAATATATGGAGTACATCTCTAATTTTATCAATTATAATGATAATTGGAGGTATGTATATGATATGTAACAATGGAGCATTAATTTGGGCGATAGGAATAATAATGCTAATATATTCAATAACTGATTTAATAGAAAGTGCAATTTTCGTAAAATATGTAGATAAAGTTTTAGAGTAAATTTTAAAATGTAAATATTTCCTATATAAAAATATCGTTTTGTGGCATAAATAAAATAGAATATAAGAAGGAAAAGATATGGAAATAAAGAGTATTGCGAAATTAATTAAACAAAATGGAGGTAATCTTTATCTAGTAGGAGGAGCTGTAAGAGATAGTCTATTAAAAAAGCCTATTTATGATGAAGATTACTGCATAACGGGAATAGATAAAAATAAATTTATAAAACTTTTTCCTAAAGCAATATCAAGAGGAAAATCTTTTGAAGTATTTGACTTATATGGAAAAGAATTTGCACTTGCTAGGACCGAAAAAAAGATAGGAAAGGGTCATAAGAATTTTGAAATAACAACTAATGCAGATATTACAATAGAAGAAGATTTAAAGAGAAGAGATTTGTCCATTAATGCAATTGCAAAAGATGTTTTAACAAATGAAATTATTGACCCTTTTAATCGGAATTAGTGATATAAAAAATAGAATTATAAGAGCAGTAGGGGATAGTTTTTTAGAAGATCCATTAAGAGTTTATAGAACAGCAAGATTTGCAAGTGAATTAGATTTTGAAGTTGAAGAAAATACAATAAAATTAATGAATAAACTAAGAGATGAATTAAGTACATTGTCAAAAGAAAGAGTATTTGTAGAATTTAAGAAAGCACTTTCATCAAATAAACCATCAAATTTTTTTAATGTATTAAAAGAAGCTAATATTTTAGATATTCACTTTACAGAGATATATAATTTAATAGGAAGCTTGCAACCTATAGAACATCATCCAGAAGGAGATAGCTATAACCATACGATGATAGCAGTAGATAATAGTACACAATTAACAAATAATTTATTAATAAGATACAGTGCATTAGTGCATGATTTAGGAAAGGGGTTGACTCCTAAAGAAATGTATCCACATCATCATGGACATAGCGAAAAGGGAATAGAACCCGTAAATAACTTATCAAATAGAATAGGGGTTCCAGTTCTATGGAAAAAAGCAGGGATTTTATCTAGCAAAGAACACATGAGACGGTGGAATTTTTAGCAAGATGACAGATAGCAAAAAAGTAGAATTCATAGAAAGAGTTAGTAAATCTGCATTAGGATTAGAAGGACTACAAATAGTTGTATATTGTGACAGAAATAGAAGAGGAAACTTAAGTGAAGAAGAAAAGAAACAATGTAGCTTTTTAGAAATAGGAAATAAAATGTTATCTGAAATCAACGGAGAATATATAAAACAAAAATATAATATTGAAAATGGAATAGAATTCGGAAACAAATTACATGAAGAAAGAGTCAAATGGATGAAGAAAGAATTAAATAGATAAATGACATTTTCTAGAGATAATTTTTTTTCCCTTTTTTGGACGGACTAGATTTGGTCTTTTTTGAAAAAAAGACCAAATCTAGTCCGTCCAAAAAAGGAAAAAAAGATAAACAGAGGGTTATTTTAATGTAACAACTGTAACACCCATTTCACCTTCACCATAAGTTCCTATTCTAAATGATTTTACGTGAGGGTGTTTTTTTAAAAATATATGAATTCCCTGGCGCAATTTTCCAGTTCCTTTTCCATGTACTATTCTTATTGTTTCAAGCTTTGATAAATTTGCATCATCAAGATATTTATCAATAATATGAGTTGCTTCTTCTACATTTAAACCAATTACATTTATTTCAGGTGATATAGTTTTAGATTTATTTATAGTTGTATTTTGAGGAATATTACTATTTTTTTTATTTTTGATATTTGTTTTCATCAATTTATCTATATTAATATTAATTTTCAAACTACCTATTTGGACTTCTACATCTTTGGAGTCATTAGGTAAGGATGTTACTATTCCGTTCTTTATTAAGAGGTATAACAAATACACTCATACCTATTTTTATATTTTTTATATCTATATTTCCTTTTTCATTATTAGAATTTCCATATGTTACATTTTTTAGTTTAACATTTAATTCATTTTTTAAGTCATATAGTTTTTGTATAGAATTTTTATTTTTAGATAAAGCATTCATATCCTTAATAATTTTATCAGCATCTTCTTGTGCATCTAATAATATATCTCTTGCTTTATTTTTAGCATTAATGATAGTTTTATTTGCTTTTTCTTCTAAATCAGAATAGTCCTTTTCTAATTTTTTTCTTAATAGTTCTATTTGATTTAAGTTTTTTGTTGTTTCTTCTTTTTGTTTTTCTATTTCTATTTTATTATCATATATTCCTTTTAATAAATCTTCGATATTAATATCATTGTTTTCAACTAGTGATTTTGCTCTTTCTAAAATATTGTTATCTAGACCTAGCTTTTTACTAATTGCAAATGCATTACTTTTTCCAGGTATTCCAATTAAAAGTTTGTAAGTAGGAGATAAGTTTTCAATATTAAATTCAAAGCTGGCATTTTCAAATCCAGTGTTTGATAAAGCATATTCTTTTAATTCTTGATAATGTGTTGTACTGATTGTAATTGCACCTAAGTTGTGAAAGTATTCTAATATGCTAATTGCTAAGCGACTACCTTCAATTGGGTCAGTACCAGAACCGAAGTTCATCTAATAATACCAAACTATTGTTACTTACACATTTTGTTATTTCTATTATGTTTAACATATGAGAAGAAAAAGTACTTAAAGATTCTGCTATACTTTGTTCATCACCTATATCTGCAAAAATATTATCAAATACATATATACTGCTCCTTTCATTAGCAGGAATAAGTAGACCACTATATGCCATAAGAAGTAATAAACCAGTAGTTTTTAAAGCAACGGTTTTTCCGCCAGTATTAGGACCGGTTATAATGAGTGATGAATAGTTTTTCCCAATACTTATATCTATTGGAACAACTTTGTTCTTATCAATTAATGGATGCCTTGCAGATATTAAATTTATAAATTTATCTTTATTTATTTCTGGTTTTATACCATTAATACTTTTGCTAAAGCTAGCTTTTGAAAATATAAAGTCAATTTCACCAATTAAGAATACATTATTTTTAAGTTCATTTGTAATTAAATTAAATTTTTTAGAAAGGTCTTCTAAAATTTTTAATATTTCTATTTGTTCATCTGCTTTCAAGTTATTAAGTTCATTATTCAATTCAAAAACAGATAGTGGTTCAATAAAAACAGTAGAGCCACTTGCAGATATTTCGTGAACAAATCCTTTTATTTGGCCTCTGTATTCTTCTTTAACAGGTATAACATATCTTTCATTTTTTATTGTAACAATTGTATCTTGAAGGTATTTTGAATATGTATTAGAATGAACTATTGAATTTAATTTATTTTTTATTTGTAAGCTTAAATCTTTTTGTGATTTTCTAATTGATTTTAATTTAATAGAGGCATTATCTGAAATTGTGTTTTCATCTAAAATTTTATCAGTTATTTCTTTTTCTAATTGCTTGTTTATATATAGGTCAGAAAAATAATTTGATATTAAATTATAATCTGAATTATCAAAACAAAAGTATTCTTTAAGTTCACGAGAAGTTTTTAAAATGTGTGTAAGTTTTAATAAATCACAGGCGTCCAAGGAAAAATTAGATTCTAAATTTTTAATTAATATATCTATGTTATCAATTTCAGAGATTGGAATATTTCCATTTCTACAAATCAAATTATATGCTTCATAAGTTTGTTCTAACAAATAGTTTGCATTATTTGAAGGCTTTAAAGATTTACATTTATTTTTTCCAATATATGTTTTTGCAAATGAGCATAAAATTTCTAAAACATGGTTATATTCTAATTTTTCTAAACATTTATTGTTCATGACAATCTCCTTAAATTTTAATTTTTTTTGAGAGTTAAGAGGTGTGATTGTAGGTTTAGTCTTCGTAGACTTTCCCTAATTTTCCATTTCTCAAACAACAATTTATATTTTAACATTTTTCATAGTATAAGTAAATAAAAGAAAAATGAAAAAAATCTTGCCAAAACAAAATTAATTAAAGTATAATAAATAATAGAGATAAAGGAGGAACAAATGAAAAATTTGAAAAAGGAAAATGGTGTAATAACAATAATAACATTAGTAACAATATTATTTATTGTATCATTTTTGATAAGTTCATATATATTAGTAGCAAATAAAGTAAAAATACAAAAAGAGATTGTAAGTGAAACAAGAAAGATATATGAACCTAAATCAAGTATGGAAGAAATATATAATTCATATATACTTCCTTTATATGCAAATGCTAAGAAGAATACTAATGGAATATTAGAAGAGAATGCAGTTTATTCTGATAAGGATGAGGAAGGAAATGTAACTGAAACAGCAGTAATACCAAAAGGATTTAAAGTATCAGATAAAGAAGGAGAAAAAGCAATATCAACAGGGCTAGTAATACAGGATGAAGATGGAAATGAATTTGTATGGGTACCAGTAAATTACGAAGTAACAGGTGAGATAAATGAACATGGTATATATGAAGGATTTTTAAAAGTATTTTGTAGAACAAAGTGGTCAAATAATAACAAAGTAACAGGGTTAGATGATGTGTATACAGAACCATTTGAAAATGGATATCAAGAAGAAAATACTGAATATTATGATATGATAAAAAGTGTTCAAAAATATAGAGGATTTTATATAGGTAGATATGAAGCTGGAAGTGTAAAAATAGAGGAAGGAAAGGAAGTAAAAACAGCAAGAACTGGTTCATCTGGAGATACAGTGGTTGTTATTAAACGTGACCAATATCCATACAATTATGTTGCATGGGGTTCTTCTATGAATAATATTAATGATAATATAAATAATTCAGGTCATGGAGCAGTATACTTAAGTAAGCACATGTATGATAAAAAAGATGTTGGAGTAACAAGTACTCTTTGTTATGGTGTACAATGGGATGCAATATTAGATTTTATTAAAGATGACAAACATAATGTAACAAATTCTACAAATTGGGGGAACTACTTAGATAATAATTGGACTATAACAAATCCAAATGCAAAATATTCAGATGATTCGCGGTGGAACATGGAGAGATGCGTCAGACAAGGAAAATAAGACGGAGAAAAAAGATAATAATACACAAATATTATTAACAACAGGGGCGAGTGATGATTTTGTAGCAAAAAATATGTATGATATAGCAGGAAATTGCAATGAATTTACAATGGAGGCTTATTCTAACGATATGAGAGTTAGACGTAGTCGGTGGTTATAATGGAAGAGGATCTTCGTATCCAGCTTATAGTCGCAACATCAATGTCGAGCCAAATAATTTATATAAAAGTACTTCCTTTAGACCAGCACTTTACATTAAAAACTAAGTTTTATATTAATAATCAATTGACTTTTTCAACAAAAAATTATAAAATAACTGTATTAAAAATACAGTTATTTATTTTTGTATGGAATTTAGTGTAAAAAAACAAATTACTTGCACTAAACATTGTAATTACTTTTATCTTTGAAGTTTGCTTGATTGCATGCAAACTCAAATTATTGAAATAAAAACCTCTTTCATTTTGCAATTTATAAGGGGTTTTTAATAAGATATTTGTAAGAAGCAGTAATTGCTCGAATGGAGGTTTTTATGGGAGAAGTTATAGTTATAACATCAGGTAAAGGTGGAGTTGGAAAAACAACAACAACAGCTAACCTAGGTTCAAGTTTAGCAGAAGCTGGCAAAAAAGTAGTTTTAGTGGATACAGATATTGGACTAAGAAACCTAGATGTTGTTATGGGACTAGAAAATAGGATAGTTTATGATATAGTAGATGTTGTAGAAGAAAAATGTAAATTAAGACAAGCATTAATTAAAGACAAGCGATTTGAAGAACTATTTTTACTTCCAGCTGCTCAAACTAGAGATAAAACAGCAATAAATGAAGAACAAATGAAAGAACTAACTAAAAAATTAAAAGCAGATTTTGATTATATATTAATTGACTGTCCAGCAGGAATAGAACAAGGCTTTAAAAATGCAATTGCAGGTGCTGATAGAGCAATTGTTGTTACAACAGCAGAGATATCAGCAATAAGAGATGCAGATAGAATAATAGGATTATTGGAAAGTTCGGAAATAAAAAATCCAGAATTAATTGTAAACAGATTAAGACCAGCTATGGTAAAAAAAGGCGAAATGATGGAAGTTGAAGATATTGTAGATTTATTATCTGTAGATTTGATTGGTGTAGTACCGGATGATGAATATATAATTACACAAACAAATAAAGGTGAGCCAGTTATCAAAAATAAAAAAGCTCCATCAGGAAAATCATATATTGAGATATCAAGAAGAATATTAGGAGAAAATATTGAAGTAACAATACCAGGAAGAGAAAAAGGATTTTGGGCTAAAATAAAAAGTTGGTTTACAAAAAAGTAATAATCAAAAGTAGTAATAAAACATATTACTTCTAGAAAGGAAAATAAAATGTTTGAAAATATTGCAAAATTTTTTAAAAAATTAATGAAATCAGAATCTAAACAGACACCTAGCAAAGAAACAGCAAAAGAAAGACTACATTTAGTATTAATGCAAGATAGAGCAAATGTTTCCGCTGATTTCTTAGAATTGATGAAACAAGAGATAATAGAAGTTATAAAAAAATATATAGATATAGAAGAATCTGCAATAGATGTTAGGCTTACAAATGAAATTGGAGAGGATGGAAGCAAAGGAGCACCGTCTCTTTATGCTAATATTCCAATTTTAAATATAAAAAATGATATGAAAAATGTTATAAATAATAATAATAATGATGATAATAAAAAAGAGGAAGATAAAAAGACAGATAAAGATGTAAAACAAAATCCTAAACCAAAAGAAGAAGAATCAAACAAGACAGAACAGGACAATGAAGAAGAAAATAGTAACAATAAAGAAAAGAAAGATGAAATAAACAAAGAAAGTAAAGAAGAGAAAATAGTAAAACAAAAAGAAGAAAATAAGGAAGAAGTAAAAGAAGAAAAAGCAGAAGATATAGAAAAACAAAAATTAGAAGATAAAAACAAAGATGTAGATAAGTCAATAACAGAGAAAAATAAAGCAGAAGAAAAAAGTAATAAATCTAACACTAAAAATAAGACTAATTCTAATACAACCAAGAAGAAAAATAGTAGTAAAAAATAATATATGTGCTATTATAAAAGCAAGTAATAAAATACTTGCTTTTAAAAAAATTATAGAGAGGTAAACATGAACAAAAGGATATTGAAAAATCTAGATTGGAGCATTGTAATATGTGTTTTTATATTAATAGTAATAGGATTAATAGCATTATATAGTGCAACTATAGATAATGATTTACTTGAATTTAAAAAACAATGTATATGGATAGCTATTGGTATTCCAATAATGATAGGAATACTATTTATTGATTACAATACAATTGCTAGAATTTCTCCATATTTATATGGCATATCAATAATACTTTTAATAGGAGTATTATTTACTGGTGCTGTTAACGGTGCTAAAAGCTGGTTTAACATTGGATTTTTTGCATTTCAACCAGCAGAAATTTCAAAAATTTTTGTTATATTATTATTAAGTAGTACAATAGTAAATATACAAAAAAGATCAAAAAGTGATATTAACAAACCATCAAAACTAGCTATAATTTTAGGCGTTGTACTTCTACCTACTGTGTTGATTGTGATGCAACCTGATTATGGTACTGCTATAGCATATATATTATCATTAGTTTTAATGTTGTTTGTTGCAGGTATTAATAAAAAGTATATAATTGTTTCTTTAATATTGATTGTTGTTTTGGTCCCAGTAATGTACTTCTTTATATTACCAGATCATGCAAAAGCTAGAATAGATGTTTATTTAAATCCAAATTTAGATCCAAGGGGAGCGGGATATAATATAATACAATCTAAAATAGCAATAGGAGCAGGAAAACTTTTTGGAATGGGTCTATTTAAGGGAACACAAACTCACTTAGGATTTTTGTATCCTAAAACTACTGATTTTATATTTTCTATGATAGGAGAGGAATTAGGATTTATAACTTGTGGATTAATAATTGTAATATATGTTATATTAATTACTAAAGCTATTAATATTGCTAAAACTGCAAGAGATAACTTAGGTTCATATATTGCTATAGGGATAGTTGGTATTTTTTTATTCCATGTAATAGAAAACATTGGAATGACTGTTGGTCTACTTCCAATTACAGGAGTTCCATTGCCATTTGTTAGTTATGGAGGAAGTTCATTTGTAACTAATTTTATATTAATAGGACTATTATTAAATATAAGTGCTAGAAGTAAAAAGAACATTTTTACAAAATAAAGGAGAAATATTTATGTATATACGTAGATTAAAAATAGGAGATATAGAATTAGAAAACAATGTACTACTTGCACCAATGGCTGGAATAACAGATTTAGCATTTAGAAAAATATGCAAGAAATATAGTAATCCAGGTCTTGTATATACAGAGATGTTAAGCAGTAAAGCTTTATTTTACAGCGATGAAAAAACAAAAAAACTTATGAACATAGAAGAAGAAAAAAGACCAATAGCTTTTCAGATATTTGGGAGTGATCCTAAAATTATGGGAGAAGCTGCAAAAATTGTTTCTGAATACGCCGATTTAGTAGACATAAACATGGGGTGCCCTGCACCTAAAGTGGTAAAGAATGGTGATGGAAGTAGACTTTTGCAAAATCCAAGTTTAGTTCAAGAAATAGTAAGAGAAGTTGTAAGAAATACAAATAAACCTGTAACTGTAAAAATTAGAAAAGGATGGGATAAAAACAGTGTAAATGCTGTAGAAATTGCAAAGATTATAGAAGATTCAGGAGCATCAGCTATTACAGTACATGGAAGAACAAGAGATGAGTATTATTCGGGACATGTGGATTTACAAACAATTAAAAATGTAAAAGAAAATGTAAGTATTCCGGTAATAGGAAATGGAGATATAAAAACAATAGAAGATGCAAAAAAGATGTTTGAATATACAGGTGTAGATGGAATAATGATAGGGAGAGCTTCTTTAGGTGCACCATGGATTATAAATGATATTATAAAAGACTTAAATGGTGAAAAAAAAGAAAAAATATCTAATGAAAAGAAATTAGATATAATAAAGGAACATTTAAAATTAGCAGTAAAAGAAAAGGGAGAGTATATAGCAATAAGAGAAATGAGAAAACATATATGTTGGTATATAAAAAATTTGAAGGAATCAAGCAAGATAAGAGAGAAAGTAAATAGAATAGAGGATATAAATGAATTATTAACTTGTCTGGAAGAATATTTTAATAATCTATGAATAAATTAAAAAAAGAATAACATTTTGTTATTCTTTTTTTAATTAAATAAATTGTAATTTGTTTAATTGTTTTTCTTTTGCAATTGTTATAACATTTTATATTAATATTTTG
>CANPYN010000010.1 GCA_947588635.1 uncultured Clostridia bacterium | reverse complement strand
TTCTCTTCTGTAATTATCATTTTTACGTTTACTATGCCTGGTTTATGGAAAAAAAGCATCGTAAACTCCCCTCCTTTTTGTCCTAAGTAATATCTATTTTTCTACAAAATTCTAATAGGACATAGAATCTTTGTAATTTTTATAGTATAATTTTAATACAAATTATACTATTCTGTCAATAGAAAAAACCTCTTGTAAACAAATTGTAACACAATTGTAATATTTCTTCTAATTATTTTTTTCTAATTCAGCATAACGTTTAATTTTCATAGTTGTTGTTTTTATAAATTCATCCTTTTTTATTTCCAAATTTTTTATTGCCTTATATGAAGTTAATTTGTGATTTATTTCTTTAATCTTTTCCCAAATTATATCATGAATCTGCTCATCAGATAAGCCTTTACCATATTTTTCTTCTATATCTTCATAGTTAGGAATTACTCTAACAGAAATTACTAATTCTTTCTCTCCCTCTACTTCTTTTCCGTACACCATACACTCTTTTATTTCTGATATATCGCCAAGCATTAACTCAATTTCTTCTGGATATATATTTTTACCGTTTTGAGTTACTATAACATTTTTGCTTCTTCCTGTTATATACAAGAAGCCTTCATCATCTAAATATCCAACATCTCCTGAATGGAACCATCTATTTCCTTCTTCATCTACTTCTATTACTTCTTTGGTTGCTTCTTCATCTTCGTAATATCCAATCATAAGTGTTTCACTTTTTATTAACACTTCACCTTCGCCATTTTCATTTGGATTATCTATTTTTAACTCTGCACATACAACAGCTTTTCCAGCAGATCCTATTTTTGGATCAAATTCTGGTGTTAATGCTGCTATAGGAGCTGTCTCTGTTAATCCATATCCTTGTAAAAAACTTATACCTATATCTTGTATCCATTTTCCTATTTTTGCATCAATAGGAGCTGCTGCCGATACAATTATTCGTATTTTTCCACCTAAGTTTTCGTAAATTTCAGAAAACACCTTTTTCTTTATATCTACTCCAACGCTTTTTAGTGCATTTGTTACATGAATCATAGAATTTACAAGTCCAGATTTTCCACTTTTTTCAATAGTTGCATTTATTTTTTTATATAAATTTTCTATTAATAAAGGAACCGCAATCATTGCTGTTGGCTTAGTTTCTTTTAGATTTGGAACTATATATTTAAGTCCCTGGCATACCGCAACTGAACATCCATTAGCAAATGGCAATAAAAAACCTATTGAAGATTCATAAGTATGATGTAGTGGCAATACTGAAAACAATCTATCATTTTCATCTAATTTAACATACGGACTAACTGCATTTACATTTTCAGCAAGGTTTCTATTACAAATCATAACACCCTTTGCATTTGATGTTGTTCCTGATGTAAATATTAACACTTTAAACTCTTCTGGGTCTATTTCAATTTTCATAAATGAATCATCTCCAGAAGCTATCATATTTTTACCCTCATTAATTATTGTATTAAATCCAACTTGTCTTCCAACAAGCTTTTCATCTGAATTCATTTGAATAAAATATTTTACATTAGGAATATTATTTTCTATTTTGTTAATTACTTCCTTTTTTTTGCTAGAATATATAACAGCTGTGGCTTTTGAACGTTCAATTACATTTTTCATTTCATTTGCTGGTAATTCTTTATCTGTTGGAACTGCTATTCCTACACCGCAAAGCATTGCCATATATGATACATACCAATCATATGTGTTTTCACCAACTATAACAACTCTTTCATTTTTTAGATTATATTTATTTGTAAGTGCTGTACCTAAAGCAATTACATCATCTGTAAATTCCTTATATGTAATTTCTGTAAATGCTTCTTTAGGATTAAATTTTTCTAATATACACACATCATTTGAAAATTTCTCCCTCGACCTTACAAATATTTCTTTTATTGTCTTATAATGTGTCTGCTCATGATATTTATTTTTATCCTTTAACTCTTTTTGTTTCTTTTCTATAGCTTTATAGTCAACTTTTACCTCGTCTATATTTTCTACATTTTTCATTTTAAATTTTGGAAATTTAAAATCTGGTATATTAAAGTCTTTTAATATTCTCACTTGTTATTTCCCCTTTTCTTTTCAATATTAGATATATTATTATATATTATTTTTACACATTTATCAATGTTTATTATATCTAAATAAAATATTTTTAAATTACAACATATCCTTTTTCAGAATTTGTAAGTGTAATACAATCAGTTTTAGTTATTAGGACAGTATCCTCAATTCTAATTCCATATCTTCCCGGTAGATAAATTCCTGGTTCATCAGTCACTACCATATTTTCTTTTAAAAAGCTCTCATTTTTTGAATTTATAAAAGGCATTTCATGTATATCTAACCCTACACCGTGTCCTAATGCATGTATTGAAATATAATTATTTAACTTAAAATTATCATCAACACTTCTTGATAATGTTTTTATATTATAATTATTTCTCATTACATCTAATACATTTCTTTGATTTTTTAAAACCAAATCATACACTGGTTTTATCTCTTCTAATATACATCCCATAAAAATTGTCCTTGTCATGTCTGAACAATAACCTTTATATTTGCATCCCATATCTATTAGTATTGGATCTGCATTTTTTACTTTTCTATCAGATGGTACCCAATGAGGTATAGATGAGTTTTCTCCGCACGCAACTATTGGATCAAATGATACTCCATCTGCTCCATGTGTCTTAAAAAACATCTCTATTTCTAGTGCTATTTGCTTTTCTGTCATTCCCTCCTTAATATATTCTAGTAAATGTTTAAAACAATCATCTGTAATCTCACAGGCTTTTTTTATATTTTCTATCTCTTCTTCATCTTTAATCATTCTCTGTTTTTCTATAATATTTTCAGTCTCAACCATATTGTTAATTCTATATTTTCTTTTTAATCTTTTGTATTGCTCATAAGTTACATAGTTTTCCTCAAATCCTATATTCTCACAGAAAATAAAGAAATTTTCTGCTTCTTCTTCGGATACATCTCTCATATCTGCAACAATTATCTCGTCATCAATGGTTAGTGTTCTATTAACATCTTCAATATACATTGTATATGTTAAAAATATATTTTCTTTCCTTGTAATTAATAATATTCCTTCTGATTCTATGTTAGTAAGATATCTTATATTAATAGGATTTGATACTATCATCCCCTCTAAATTTAAACTTTTTAACTTTTCTTTTAAAATTCTTATTTTATAGTTCATAATCCACCTCCTTTCCAACATTTACCAGATTTTTTTGTATTTTAATTATTTACTTTTTAACTATATTAATACATTCCTAATGAAAAAATTTCCATTAATATATTGAATAAAATATTAAACGGCACAAATATTGTTATAACTGATGAAATAACAATAAATGGTCCAAATGGCATGTATTTATTTGCGTTTTTTCTTTTAACTAGCATATATATGATACTTACAATTGCTCCTATTAAAAATGATAAAACAGATATTACAACTATATTTTGAAATCCAAAATACAGACCAATGGCTCCCATCAGCTTTACATCTCCCATTCCCATTGCTTCTTTTCCAGCAATAAGTCCACCAAGAATTGTAATAATTAAAAATATTCCTGCGCCAGCTATCATTCCAAATAACATATTTAGAGCAATATTTATATTACTAAATCCATGTAAAAAAACAAATACTAATCCAGTTTCAAATATTAATAAATTCAATCTATTTGGTATGATTTGTTCTTTAAAATCTACAACAAATGCACAAATAAGCATTGGTAAAAGTAATATGTATTTAATTAAATCTAAATTTTCACTTAAGCTATCGTGAATACTAAATTTATACAATATTGCAACATAAGATAGTGCAGTAATTCCAATTAATAAATAATTAGGGAGCATTATTCTTTTATACTTAGAAAAGGTCTCTTTTGAAAAAATTTTTTGTTCATTTATAAAGCATCTATTGCAATAATCTACACATTGACCTATTATTCCACCAACTATTGCAAATATAGCATAATATAATATATGTACATCATTAAAATACATTTTTATCTCTCGCTTTCTCTTTTTATCTTTTTCAAATATCTTTTTATTATAATATTTTCCAAAGGTCTTTTTACTCTTGTTATAAATATATCCTTCTTACCGAAGCGGTTTTGTAAGTATTGTAAAGATTCCCATTCTATTTCCGCCCAAAACATCTGTCATAATTTGATCTCCAACAGCAGCAACGTTTTTTGCTTCTAATCCTAAAAGTACAAGTGCTTTTTTAAACCCATTTTTAGACGGTTTTTTTGCAAAATTTATATACGGAATTTCCAACTCCTTAGATACTTTTTTTACTTTTTCGACTTTATTAGTATTAGATAGTATACAAAGCTTTATTCCATTTTGTTTTAAATTGTCACACCACTCACTTGCGCCTTCTAATATCTTTAAATCAAAATCAATGAGTGTATTATCTACGTCTAGCAATAACCCTTTAATATTATTTTTATTAAGTAACTCTATTGTTATTTCTTTTACATTATTTAAATATATACTAGGATAAAAAAACATCTATTCCTCCACTTATGCCTATATATTATCAATATCTTTAATTAATGTCAAGATTTTTAATTTCTATAAAATTTAAATATATTTATAAAATCTTGATTAAACTATTTTATTCATATATAATAAATAAAATGATTATTAGGAGATAAAAGAATGAATGAACAAACGATAAGAAAAAATAATATGAAAATATTTCCAATATATAAAATGTTTGCTTGGGATTTATTGTTCCATTATGCAATAATCTTTTTATTTTTTACTCAGGTAAAAGGTTTTTCTGCGTCACAAGTTTTTATTGGTGACTCATTCTATGCATTTTTTAGGGTAGTTTTTCAAATATTTTGCATAAATATAACAGATTTAATAGGAAAACAAAAATCTTTACTTTTAGGAAATCTTCTTGTCACAATATCTCTAGTATTATATATACTTGCAAATAATCTTTCTATACTTATTATAGCAAATTTTATTCAAGCCGTTGGATATAACTTTAAGGGGCTTTCTGAACCTACTATTTTATCAGATTCTATACCAAAATCTTCTTTTTCATCATCTATTTATTCAAAAATAAATGGAAAAGGTAATAGTTTATATTATATATTTGATTCGATTTCTTCTGCTGTTACTGGTTTTTTATATGTACTTAATCCATATATACCAATGATATTATGCTTAATTTGTTCATTAATTGCAACTATTATATCTTTAAATTTTGAAAATCCACCTGTTGAAAAAGTCAATACTCAAAAATCTAATGTTTTTTTTGGATATTATAAAGATTTATTTACTGTTTTTAAAAATATAGGAAAATCAAATCGTCTAAAATCATTACTTATTTTTTCATTTTTCTTCGGGGCAATTTTATCTACATTTCCAACGTTGAGAAGTGATATTTTAGTCTATATTGATGTTCCTGAGCAATATTTTGGTTTGATACTTGCTGTTATGCAAATAGTTTCTTCGTTAACAGCAAAAAAACAGTATTTGTTCCATAATAAATTGAAAAACAGAACACTTTCATGGTTTTCTCTTTCTACAGTTATTGCCTTTATAATTACTGGATTATTAGTAACTTGCAATATTAGTTTTACAGTATCTCTTGTAAGCACGTTAATTACAATTTTACTAGTAGGATTTGTAAAGGGGCCTTATTACACACTAATAGAAAGATATCTTAATAGTTTTTCAAATCACACTGTAAACACAAAAATATTTGCTATTAAATCATTACTTGAAAATTTAGGACGTGTTTTATTATCATTTTTTGCATCATTCTTACTAAACTTTACAACTATTTCATATTCTTTTGTAATAATAGGATGCATATTCTTTATAATATTTATATTTTTATTGAATTACATGAAAACGAAAGTAGGTTTAAAACCAGAAGAATATCCTAAAGAAGATCTAATTTTTTCAAGTGAAAAATAAATTTTCCTTTTTTTCCTTTTTTGGACGGACTAGATTTAGACTTTTTTAAAAAAAGTCTAAATCTAGTCCGTCCAAAAAAGGAAAAAAAAGAAAAAAGGAAATGGAAAAGAAAAGGATAATCTAAAATTTATTTACAAAATCTATGATTTCCAATTACAACTGTTAATGGTCTTGACCAAATCCATGCACTTTTTGCAGTGTTTGGATTAAAATAATATATTGCTCCATAGCTTGGGTCCCATCCATTGATTGCATCTTGTGCAGCTTTTTTTGCTGTTGCATTTGGCGTTAAATTTATTTGACCATCATTTACTACAGAAAATGCACCTGACTGATATATAACTCCAGCAACACTATTTGGAAATGATGAACTCTTTACTCTATTTAGTACAACTGATGCAACCGCAACTTGTCCTGTGTATGGTTCTCCTCTGCTTTCAGCATATACTAGTTTTGATAATAGATTTATATCTGAACTTGAGTTTGTTGTACTATTACTTGCAGATGATGAATATATCCCCATAGCAGAAAGGGTTTTTGGTCCGGCGACTCCATCCACTGTGAGTCCATTTTTAGATTGAAACCATTTTACCGCAGAAAGTGTTTGTGAACCATAAATTCCGTCAACTGCACCGTTATAATATCCCCATCTTTTTAATTTTGTTTGAATTTGTCTTACTTCATCACTTCTGGATCCATATTTAGAGAGTGCATAGCTTGTATTTCTGTCTCCTCTAAAAAATATGTTGTATGATAAAAATGATATAATTGATATTATAAGTACAATTAACAATATAATATTCTTTGCTTTTTTATCTTCTAAAAATTTTTTCATAAAAAACCACCTTTGGAAATTATTTTCTCCAAAAGTGGTTCTTTTATTCTTTATTAATTATTTACTAGTAATTTTAAAATTTCTAAATCATTTAAAATATTCCTACAATTTCTCCATTTTCATCTATATCAATTTTTTCTGATGCTGGTACTTTTGGTAGTCCTGGCATTGTAAATATATTTCCTGTAAGAATTACAATAAATCCTGCTCCTGATTTTAATATTACATTTTTTACATGTATTTTAAATGGATTATCACATAAAAGATTCTTTGCATCATCAGATAAAGAATATTGTGTTTTTGCTATACAAACTGGCATATTACCGTATCCATTTTTTTCTAACTTATCTATTATTTCTGATGCTTCTTCTGTGTATTCTACTCCTTCTGCACCATAAATCTTAGTAGATATTTTTTCTATTTTTTCTTTTATTCCGTCTTTTATATCATAACAATATGTAAATTTTGATGGCTTTTCGCATAGTTCTACTATTTTTTCTGCTAAATCAGTTGCTCCTTTTCCTCCTTTTTCCCATGCCTCTACTAAACTTATATTAACACCTTTTTCTTCAAGTTGTGTTTTTAAATAATCTATTTCTTTATCTGTATCTGTTACATATTTATTTATTCCAACTATTACATTTAATCCAAACACATTTTTTAAATTATCTATGTGTTTTAATAAATTATGAATTCCTTTTGCTAAGTATTCTATGCTTTCCTCTTTTATATTTTCTATAGCCATTCCGCCATGATATTTTAGAGCTTTAACTGTAGCAACACATACAACTGCATCTGGAGTTTTTGGTAAATTTCTGCATTTTATGTCTAAGAATTTTTCTGCACCTAAGTCTGCACCAAATCCTGCTTCTGTTATGCAGTAATCTGCAAGTTTCATTCCCATTTTTGTTGCAATTACGCTATTACATCCATGTGCTATATTTGCAAATGGACCACCATGTATAATTGCTGGAGTATTTTCTAGTGTCTGCACTAAATTTGGCTTAAATGCATCTTTTAAAAGAACAGTCATCGCACCTTCGGCTTTTAAATCTTTTGCTCTTACTTCTTCTCCCTTTTTATTATATCCAATCACTATATTTCCGATTCTTCTCTTCAAATCGTCTAAATCTTCTGCTAAACAGAATATTGCCATTATTTCAGATGCAACAGTGATATCAAATCCATCCTCCCTTGGTACGGCATTTTTTTCACCTGATAAACATATTTTTACTTTTCTTAATGCTCTATCATTTAAATCCACACATCTCTTCCATATTACTTTATCGATTTCTAACTCATTTCCTTGGAAAATATGATTATCAATTATTGCTGAAAGTAAGTTATTTGCTGATGTTATTGCATGTATGTCACCAGTAAAATGAAGATTTATTTCATCCATTGGAGCAACTTGTACATATCCACCGCCTGTTGCTCCACCCTTAATTCCAAAAACTGGTCCGAAGTGAAGGTTCTCTTAAAGCTAATATAGGTTTTTTACCAATTTGTGAAAGTCCGTCCGCAAGTCCAATTGAAATTGTTGTCTTGCCCTCTCCTAAAGGTGTTGGATTAATTGAAGTCACCAATATAAGTTTACCATTTTTGTCATTTTTCTTTTCTTCATATAATTTATTAGATATTTTTGCCTTATATTTTCCATATTGCTCAATGTATTCTTCTGGTATTCCTAATTTTTCTGCTATTTCATTTATATTTTTTAATTTAGCATTTCTTGCTATTTCTATATCTTCCATTAAAATACCTCCATTTTTTATTAATATCTTATATCTAAATTATAATTTTGTAATTAATTTTAAAAATCGTTTTCAGATAATTCCCCATCTTTATCTTTAACTAATATAGTAATTTTCTTTTCAGCATCTTCTAGATATTTACTTGCACACTTTGAAAGTTCCATTCCTTTTTCGAATTCTTTTATAGAATCATCTAAATTAAGTTCTCCGTTTTCTAATTTTTGAACTATTTTTTCTAATTCTTGCATAGTTTCTTCAAAATTTAGATTGTCCGCCATTTTCATTCCTCCTATTCTTCTATTTCAAATGTTCCCTTGTCTAAATTTATATAGTAATATCTCACTACATGTGTTGTTTCATTTTTTCTAACAGCAACTACATATCTTCCATTATTAACTCCCTCGTAGGAAAAATATATAGTACTATCTTCTCCCCAATCATTTTTAGCTATATTTATTGCCTTATCTTTATTACTCTGCTGGCTTTCAATCGTTTGTGTATCAACTTCCTGTTCAGAGCTACTATCTGGTACATTTTGAGATTCGTCTTCTTCTGTTTCATTTTCTTCTGTTATATTTTGGTTTGTTGTATTTTCAATTTCATTATTATCTTCAACTTCGTTATTTACAATATTTTCCTCTGTTTCTGTTACATTTTCTATTACCAAATTTTCACTGATATTATTAGCATTTTGTTCATTTTTTCCTATAATTCTTAACCTAACCATTAGTAATACAATTATCAATATTATAGCTATTATTAACACTGCAATAATTATTTTTTTCTTGTTACTCATATAGATATCTCCTTATCTTATACAACTTTTGTTTTTATTTTTCCATCAATAAACTTTAAATTAATTATATCATCCTTTTTTACTTCTTTTACACTTTTAATACTTCTTTCATTTTTTTCAGCTATTATATAACCTCTTGTCAAAGTTTTTAATGGACTTAAAGTATCTAATTTTGATATTACTTCTATAGCATTTGTTTTTAAGTCTTTTACTTTATTAATTGTTTCATTATGTAATGTTTTAATATAGTTATCCAATTCTATATATAGCTCTTTTATTTTCGCTGTCGGATCTGTAAAGACCTTTGATTTTATACATTTTTCAAATCTTAATCTCATATATTCTATTTTTTTTCTTAGTGCATTTTTATATCTATTTTTATATGTTTCTATCTTTATTTTTATTTCATCAATATCTGCAACCGCCAGTTCTGCTGCTGCAGAAGGTGTTGGTGCTCTTAAATCTGCTACAAAATCTGCTATTGTAAAATCAGTTTCATGACCTACTGCTGATATTATTGGTATTTTTGAATTAAATATTGCTCTCGCAGTAATTTCTTCATTAAATGGCCATAAATCCTCTATACTTCCTCCTCCTCTTGCTAAAATTATTACATCCGCTAACTTCTTTTCATTCATTAATCTGATGTTATCTGCTATTTCTAATTCTGCTCCTTTTCCTTGAACTGGAATTGGTAATAGTCTAATATGAACATTTGGATTTCTTCTTGTAGATACATTTATTATATCTCTTATAACTGAACCTGTTTGGGATGTTAGTACACCTATAGTTTTAGGCATAAACGGAATTTTTTTCTTGTGTACAGAATCAAAAAAGCCTTCTTTTTCTAATTTGTTTTTTAATTCTTCATATTCTTTGTATAAATCCCCTATACCATCTTCTTGCATTGCCTTAACATATATTTGATAAACTCCATCTCGCTCAAAAACTGCAACACTTCCTAAAACAAGTACTTTCATTCCATCTTTCGGTATAAAGTTCAAAGTAGCAGTAGATGATTTAAACATAATACATTTTATTAAAGAATTTTCATCTTTTAATGTAAAATACATATGTCCTGTGTAGTGGTGTTTAAAATTAGATATTTCACCCTTAACAAAAACACTCTTTAAATATTCATCCTCTGCCACTCTATCTTTTATATATTTATTTAGATAAGATACTGTAATTGGTTCTGGTATCATTTAGTTCTCCTTAATAACACTTGCAAGAATTCCATTTATAAATGAATGTGACGTTTCTTCTCCATATTTCTTTGCAAGTTCCACAACTTCATTAATTACAACCTTGTAAGGTAGTTCTTTATATTTTATTTCATATATTGCTAATTTTAAAAGAGCCAAATTTATTTTTGAAATTCTTTCTATTTCCCAATCTTGTTTTAAATTTTTAGAAATTTGCTCTAAAATTTCTTTTGAATATTTATTAACTCCATTTATAATATCCTTAATATATTCCTTAGTCTCTGTAGAATTAACTTCATTGGTAATAAAAAATATCTCTATTTCTTCTTCATTTATATCTTTCTGTATTTCTATTTGATATAGTAGTTTAAATGCTAGTTCTCTTGATTTAGATCTGTTCATTATTTTCCTCCAATTAAAGTTTATCAATATATGATTTTAATTTTTCTTTTACAAAATCTTTATTATATTGAATATAGTTACCAATAACAATTCCTGCTACTATAATTAAAACCCAAATAATAACTTTATGAAAATTTAATAATAATGCTACTAATGCAATTAAACCACCAATAATAGCTCCTCTATATTTAATTAAAAAATTTTTAAAATCTTCCATAATTACATCCCTTTTATTCTTTTATATTTGGTTCTTTTTTTATACTTACATTCTTTATTCTTATGTTGACTTCTGTCACATCCAAATCTAAAGATTTTTTTATTGTATCTTTTACATCATTTTGTAACTTGTTTGATAATTCTTTTATTACTGCATCTGGGTATACAAATAAAGTTATATATATCTTTACATGACTTTCACTATCTACTTCAACTTTTGTCATTACGTTTTCTGCACTTTCAAAAGATTTAACTACAGCATTAGTTAAGCTTTCTATAGTATCTCTTGAAACTAATAACTTTCCATTATCATTTTCTAATAGTATTCCATCTTTACTTTCTATTTTATCTTTTGAAAATGAATTGAAAAATATTGATTTTATTGAAAGTAATATTAATACAATAGCTACTCCTAATACTATTTTACCTGCTATAGTATTTGTTGCTAAAAATGATATTCCTGATATAAGTAAATTTAAATCTATCCATCCAAATGCTAATATACATATTAATAATGATATTATTAATATTATTATCGAAAATAATACTAAATTAAATTTATCTATAATTTTCATTTTTATTTCTCCTTTATTTGAAGGGAATATAAATCCCCTTTTACATTATTAGTGTTTATTCTTCTACCTTTCCTGCCTGTTCTAATTTTTCCTCATTTGTTTTTACTCCCTGAACATGAACATTTACATTTAATACTGTTAATCCTGTCATTGCTTCAACTGCTTTTTTTACTCTGTTTTGTATTTCAAATGCTACATCTGGTATTCTAACACCATATTCTACAATTATATTTACATCTATTTTAGCTTCTTTTGATTGAATATCTACTTTTATTCCTTTAGATAAATTTTTCTTTCCACTTAATACTTCTGTAATTCCTCCGGCAAATCCTCCGGCCATTCCTGCAACTCCATTTACCTCAGAAACTGCTTTTCCTGCAATTACTGCCACTACATCATCAGCAATTTCTATTCCTTCGTTTGTAACTTCTTTTTTCTCAATTATTTCTTCCTTATCTGTATTTTTTTCTTCCATATCATTACCTCCTAAAAAAATTGATATACTTATATAACTCAGTATAAGTATATCAATTAACTAATTTTTTTACAACCATTTTTTAATTATTTTTCATAAATTTTAATAAAAATTATTTATAAACTTCCGCAAATACATTTGCTAAACATTGCATACTTAGTATACATTGGTCTAATGTGTTTCCTGTAGCACCTACTTCTATAATACATGATGCTGTCGTTAAATGCTGATTATATCTTGAATTTCTAACTATTATTGGTCTAAATAATCCTGGATACATTTCATTTGCTTTTTCTTGAAATTTTACAGCTGTTTTCAGATTTTGTTTCCATTTAGGATGTTCTAAACCTCCTCCATCTGTTCCAATTACAAACATCATTTGTGCTGCATATTTACCATTTATTTTAACTGTCGGTGCATAATCACTACTACTTCCTACGGCATCTCTATGCAAATCTATTACTATTTGAGTATCTTTACCTGATAATAAATTTTGAATTGTTTCTAGTGACCTTGAATATGAACCCGAATATGCTGGATAATCATGATATGTTGTATTATGAGTTACATTAAATCCTTTTTTCTCTAAATAAGTTGTAAGTTCTGTTCCAACCCTTGCAACACTTTTATTTAAATCAGTAGTTCTAAAATTTCCGCTTGCTGTATATTCATATCCGCTCACTTGGTGTATAACTTTCACATGTATGTGTGTGATAGATTAAAATATCTTTTTTATTTTTTATTTCTGCATCTGGAACCAACATATCTTCTGTTATATCATATTTACTTTGATTGTTTATTTTTACATCTTTATATGAGGTTGTATATTTTGCTTTTATGTTATTTTCTTCCACCTCTTCTATTGTTACATCTTTTGGTAATTCTTCTATCTGTTTTTCTAGTTCTTCTGTATCATCTATTGTTAATTCATTTTCGTCTATTACTAAATCTGTATTTTCAAATATAGCCTTGTTAAAGATTCCTGTTTCCATTGATAATATATTTGGTTTAGTAAGAGTAGCTTTGCTTTCATCTGTTTTTTTATATGAAAATAAAGATAGTGATATATCTATACAATCTAAAAAAGTATAATTATTTATCTTATCTACTTCTCTTTCTATTCCTTCTTTTATTTTTTCTTGTTTAGAAGAAATCATTGAAGATCTAAAGCTATTAATAATCTGAACACACATATATATTAAAAAAACTATAATACTTATTTTTAATATATATTTAAAAACATCTTTTATATTTATTACTGCAATATTCATATGTAACTCTCCTAAAATTAATCATTATTAATATTTATTCTGTTTATCTTTTTATATGAATAAAAAAAAGAATAGAAAAATTCTATTCTTAGTAAATTATAATTTGTGTAATTGAATTTATTTTTAAATCTGTAGGGGACGCACCATTGGGCGTCCCACAATTGTAATTTATTTCATAATATTTTACATGCTTTTTGGTAATTTTTTGAAGTATTCGGGTTGCTGAAAGCAGTGACTCCTACAACATTTTCAATAAATCTATCTCTCAAATAACAATTTTTTTATAATATCTTCTATTTTCAATTGCTCCTGAGTTCCTTTTTGCATATCTTTTATAGTTAATAACCCTGATTTTATTTCATCTTCTCCTATCACTATAACATATGGTATATTTAATCTATCTGCATATTTGAATTTAGATTTTATCTTTTTATTATCAAAATATATTTCAGTATTTATTCCAGATTTTCTTAATTCATTTGCTACCTCTATAGATTTACTCAAATCTTCTACCATTGATATAACTAAAACATCCGATATTGACTTTTTATCTGTTTTTATTAATCCAATATCATTTAGTATGAAAAATAGTCTTGTAAGCCCTATTGACATTCCTACACCAGGAAGTTGTTTATCTATATAATATTCCGCTAAATCATTATATCTGCCACCTGAACAGATACTTCCAATTGATTTATGGTCATTTAAAAATGTTTCATATACTGTTCCTGTATAATAATCTAGTCCTCTTGCTATACTTAGATCTATCTCAAATGATTCATCTGGAATATTAAATAATCTTATATATTTAACTACTTCTCTTAATTCTTCAATACCCTTTGTATATAGTTCATTATCTATTCCAAGGTCATTTAGCTTTTTTATTTTTTCATCTGTTGTTCCATTTATTTCTATAAAGCTAACTATTTTTTCTATACTTTTTTCTTCCATATTATAATCGTCTTCAAATATCTTAATAACAGTCTCTTTTCCTATTTTTTCTATCTTATCTATTGTTCTCATTATATCTACTGATTTTTCTTTTACACCTGCCGCTTCAAATAATCCATTTAATATTTTTCTGTTATTAATATGTATTGAAAAGTTTTCTAATCCTAAACTTTTAAATGTTTCATACATTACACATGGTATCTCTGCATCATTTATTATGTTTAATTCTCCATCACCTATTATATCTATATCACATTGATAAAACTCACGGAATCTACCACGTTGAGCTCTTTCTCCTCTATATACTTTTCCTATTTGATATCTTCTAAATGGAAATGTAATTTGATTATAATATTCTGCAACATACTTTGCTAAAGGAACTGTTAAATCAAATCTTAGCGTTAAATTACTATCCCCTTTTGTAAAGCTATATAATTGTTTTTCTGTTTCTCCACCTGCCTTTGCAAGAAGCACCTCTGAACTTTCAATCACTGGTGTATCTATTGGAAGAAATCCAAATTTTTCGTATGAAATTCTTATTTTATCTACCATTTGATTAAATAGAACTTGTTCATTTGGTAAAAGTTCCATAAAACCCGATAGTGTTTTTGGTTGTACTTTATTCATAAAATTCCTCCTTTAATTTACAAGGTTTGAGGGACACACCTTGTTCTGATGAGGGACAAGCCTTAGTCACAGGTATTCCTCATAGATTGAGGTATGTCTTTATAAGGTTTGAGGGACACACCTCAGTACACAGGTATTCCTCATAGATTGAGGTATGTCCCTCGTTTTAGTATTCTTTTGGTTTTAGTTCTAAATATATTGGCTTTTCTTCTTTTAACATTGTAGATTTTCCGATGTCCTGGATATATTATTGTATCTTCTGGAAGTACCATAATTTTATCTGTTATAGATTTTATAATATCTTCAAAACTTCCTGTCGGTAAATCTGTTCTTCCCCATGTTCCTCTAAATATTGTATCACCTGAGAAAAGTATTTTTTCAGCTTCTAAATATAAACATATTCCTCCTTTTGTGTGTCCTGGTGTATGTATAACCTTAAATTCCATATCACCTACATGTATTAAGTCATTGTCATTTAATCTAGAATCAGCCTCTATACTAATATATCCGAAGTCCAATGTAATCTGATAAATTAACTTTTGGATCTTTTAATCCAGGTTCATCTGCTATATGTATTAAAACCCTTCCCCCATACTTTTCCTTTATTGTTTTTACTGCCGATATATGATCCCCATGACAATGCGTAAGTAATATATATTTTACTTTTGCATTTAAAGTATCTAGCATTTCACATATCTTTTCTGGCTCTGCACCTGGATCAATTACCATTGTTTCCTTTGTATTTTCATCCTGAATTATATAACAGTTTGTTTCTCCAACCATTTGTATATCTAATTTAATTCTTTTTAATATCATTTGTAAATTATTTCCTTTCCTTAAAATTATCAAATAAATCAAAAACGAGTAATACTAGGCAAATTGAAGTAAAAAACCGGAGGTGTGCATGTGCACATTGAGGATTTTTTATCTTTAATTTAACGACGTAGTACGAAGTTTTTCATTTATTTAAACTTATTTTTTACGTTTAACCTCATATACACTATCAACTTTTTTTATAGCTTTTATAACTTTGCTTAATTGATCAATATTTTCAACTTCTATTGTAATTTCAATTGTAGCAATTCTTTCTCTACTTGTTTTAGTGTTTACTCCCATTATATTAATTTTTTGTGCTGTAATTTCTTTTACAATATCTGAAAGAAGTCCTGTTCTATCATTTGAGAAAACTTCTATATCAACATTGTATGCTCCATCAGTTTTTTCATTATACCATGACACATCAATTATTCTATTATCATCTTGAAGCAAATCTTGAACATTTACGCAATCAGTTCTATGTATAGAAACTCCTCTCCCTTTTGTTATATATCCAATTATCTCATCTCCTGGAACTGGATTGCAACATCTAGAAAATTTAACTAAGCAATTATCTATACCCTTTACAATTACGCCAGATTTTGGTGGTTTTTTTACTGTAACTTTTTTATTTGTTAATTCTTGTAACTTTTCCTCAATTAGTTCTTCTTGATGTTCTTTTTTATACTCCTCTAATAATCTTGTTATTATTTTACCTGGTGATATTGCACCAAATCCAATACTTGCAAACATATCATCTGTATTCGAATAATGATATCTTTCAAGTACACTATTAACCCATTCAGTTTTAAATAAATCGCTATGTGTCATTCCTATTCTTTTTATTTCTTTATCAATAGTTTCTTTTCCTCTTGTTATATTTTCTTCCCTTTCAGCCTTTTTGAACCATTGTGAAATTTTTGTTTTTGCACTTGAACTTTTTACAAATTTTAACCAATCTCTGCTTGGTCCTTTAGATGTGTCTGATGTTATTATTTCTACTATATCTCCACTTTTCAATTTTGTGATTATTGGCATCATTTTACTATTTATTTTGCAACCAACCATTCTGTGTCCTACTTCTGCATGTATTGAATATGCAAAATCTATTGGTGTTGCATCTCTTGGAAGTGTTTTTATTTCTCCTTTTGGAGTAAATACATATACTTCATCTTCAAAAAGTTCTGTTTTTAATGTTTTTAAAAATTCATTTGGATCTTGCATTTCCTTTTGCCATTCTAAGGTTTCTCTAAGCCATGCAAGCTTATCATCTGTTACTACAACATTAGATTTTTTACCTGTTTTATTGTTAGCCTCCTTATATGCCCAGTGTGCAGCTATACCAAACTCTGCAACTTGGTGCATATCCCATGTACGAACTTGCACTTCAAATGGTGTTCCATTTGGTCCTAAAAGAGTTGTATGTATTGATTGATACATGTTTGGTTTTGGTACAGCAATATAATCTTTAAAACGTCCTGGCATCGGTGTATACAAATCATGTACCACTCCAAGTGCTGCATAACAATCCTTTACTGAATTTACAATTATTCGAAGGGCAAACAAATCATATACTTGATCAAGTGTTATATTATCTCTTTTCATCTTTCTATATATACTGTATAGATGTTTTGCTCTTCCTTTTATATCCGCTTCTATCTTTTCCTTTTTTAGTGCTACTCTTATTTCGTCCATAATCTTTTCTATGAACTCTAGTCTCTCTTCTCTTTTCTTTTCTATTCCCTCAACTAACTCTCTATATTCTTCTGGATATAAATATCTAAATCCTAAGTCTTCCAATTCCCATTTTAAAGAATATATACCTAATCTATTTGCAAGTGGTGCATATAAATCCATTGTTTCTTTCGCATTTGCTATTTGTCTTTCTCTTGTCAAATATTTTAATGTTCTCATATTATGAAGCCTATCTGCAAGCTTTATAAGGATTACCCTTATGTCTTTTCCCATAGCAAGAAACATTTTTCTATAATTTTCTACTTGCTGTTCTTCTATACTTGAATATTGAATTTTTCCGAAGCTTTGTTACACCATCTACCATATCGGCAATTTCTTCTCCAAATTCATTTACTATGTCTTCATGAGTAATATCAGTATCTTCTACAACATCATGAAGAAGTGCTGATGCAATTGTACTGTCGTCTAATTCTAAATCAGCTAGAATATATGCTACAGATAATGGATGTATAATATACTCCTCACCTGACATCCTCTTTTGTTCTTTATGATTAATTTTTGCAAAATCATATGCCCTTTGTATAAGATTACTGTCTGATTTTCTATTATTCTCTTTCATTTTTTTAATAATTTTCTCTATAGTAATTTCTTCTTTATTTTGCATATAAATATTATTTCCTTTCCAAATTTATATTGATTTCATTATATCTTTTATATTTATTTGAACTATTTCTTGATTCCCAAAACTATTTATTTCTAGTATTCCTGCTATATCAACTCTATCTCCTATAGTATATTCCTCTGATAAATAACCTAAATTAAATCCAATTGCATTTATAAATAAATTATCATCTTTTAATGTAAGTTTTAAATGTTTACCTTCTGATAATGCTCGTATAGAATCTATCTTTAAATTTTTATATACAAAAATTGGTGTCTTATTTTTTTCACCAAATGGTTCTAATTTTTCTATTTCTTTAACTGTTTCTTTATTCATGTCTTTTGAAGTAATTATGCCATCTATATGTATAACTGGAAGTATATTTTTTATGTTTTGAGAAACTGCTATCTCATCAAACTTTTTCTTAAATCCATCATACATATCTTTTTTTAGTGAAATACCAACTGCCATTTCATGTCCACCATATTTTTCCAAATATTCACTTGATTTAACTAATGCATCATGTAAATCAAAACCTGGTAAGCTCCTTCCTGAGCCTTTTCCCTCATCTCCTTCAAAGCATATAAGTATTGTTGGTTTAAAAAACTTTTCTACTATTTTTGATGCTACTATTCCAATTACACCATGATGCCAATTATCTCCACATAATACAATGCTATTTAATTTATCTATATCTTCTTTTTCTAATTTTGATATTGCTTGTTCAAAAATTTCTTTTTCTTTAGCTTGTCTTTGACTATTAAATTTATTTAATTTTACTGTAATTTCTCTTGCTTTCTGTATATTATCTGTTAAAAATAATTCTAAAGCTTCATTTTGATATCCCATTCTTCCACATGCATTAATTCTAGGAGCTACTCCAAACGAAATTGTACTAGAATCAATTTTTTTATATCCTGATTCTTTTATAAGAGTCTTAAGTCCTATATTTTTAGTTTGTTTAATTAACATCAATCCTAGTTTTGCAATAACTCTGTTTTCATCAACTAATGGAACTATGTCAGATATTGTACCGACACAAACAATATCTAAATATTTTAAATACTCTTTATCCTCTAATTCTAATTTTATAGATATTGCCTGTATAAGCTTAAAAACTACCCCACAACCTGCAAGTCCTCTAAATGGATAAGTGTTGTCTCTTCTTTTTGCATCAATTACTGCAAGAGCTTTTGGAAGTTCTTCTAATTGTTCATGGTGATCAGTTATTATTACATCTATTCCTAGTTGATTACAAAGTTCTACTTCTTCTATACCAGATATTCCACAGTCAACTGTTATCATCAATGTGTATTTTTGATCAATTATTTTTTCAATAGCTTCTTGGTTTAATCCATATCCTTCTTCTAATCTGTTTGGAATATAATAACCTGCATCTAATCCTCTCTCAGCTAAAAATTTTTTTAATACAGTTGTACTAGTAATCCCATCAACATCATAGTCTCCATATATTACTACTTTTTCATTATTTTTTATTGCTTTAATTATTCTATCAACTGCAATTTCCATATCAGGCATTAAAAAAGGATTGTAAAAATCATTTCTTGTAGGATTTAAAAATATTTTTATTTGTTCATCATCTACTATGCCTCTATTAACTAAAATTTTAGAAAGTAAATTAGATATATTGAACTTATTTGATATTTCCATTACTTTTTCATCATTTTGCTCATAATATTCCCACTTTTTATTCATAAATTCTCCCTAATAATAGATATTTGTAATATTATATATCTTTTTAATCTTTTTTTAAAGAGGTTTTCGCTATTTTTTTGACATATAAACATAAAAGCCAGAAAAGGATACAAAACCTTTTCTAGCTTTTCTTATTGTATAGGAAAAATCAACTTTTTATTCTTTTGTATTAATTTCTAAGCTTCCTTCTTCTTTCATAGTATTCATATTTGTTGATTTTATAAGTCCCTTAGATAATGTATATAGTGAATTATCTTTATATAATATTCTTTCTACTACTTTTGTATAATCGTAATCTCTGTATCCATTTTTAACTTGCATATGAGGAATTGTTCCTTTTAAGGTAAATCCCTTTTCTATATCTAACCCATATACTATAGCACCTTGAAATTTTAATCTATTTGCATTTTCTTCTTCTCCATATATAGATATTGGAAATGCTATTATGTTTTTTTCTTTTGAAAATAACAATGCTTTATGATCATTTAATATGGTAGAATATGTTCCTCTCTCCCCAATATCTAATGAATATAGTTCTTTTGGATTATTTGGATTACTTACATCAAATAATGCCATTTTCATACCATTTGTAACAACTCCACCATAACTATTTGTTGTAGTATTTTCCCCAAATCCAATTAAATGTGTTTCATCATAAGGATGTAGATACTTGCTGTATCCTGGTATCTTTAGTTCACCAAGTACTGTAGGACTTTCAGGATTAGATAAATCTATTACAAATAATGGATCTGTTTCTACAAATGTAACCATATATGCCCTATTACCAATAAATCTAACCGAGTATATCTTCTCTCCCTTTGCTAAATTTTCTATGTTACCGACTATCTCTAGATTTTCGTTTAGTACATATAAGCTATTTGAATATGTTTTTGCATTTATATTCTCTGAATCTGTTGTCGCTATTCTAAAATACCCATCTGTTTCATCCATAGAAAATTGATTTAATACTTCTCCGTGGTACAGTAGCTGCATTTTCATATATTGCCTTTGAATTTTCTAATTTGAATTTATAGATGTATGTATTTACATCATAATTATTATAATATCCATAGATTTTTTCATCTTTATATTCATATTTTACTCTAGTAATATATAGATTTTTTTCTGATGAATATATATTACTTCCTGCTCCTAAATATGTATTTATATTAGCTTCTTCATTATTATTAATATTAAAACCAACCATGTTTAGATATGATGCATCTTCACTTTCTGGAAAGTAATAAATATCACTGAATTCTATACATTTTTCTTCATTTCCTATAACTGTATCTATATATTTAGGTTTAAATAATTGTTCATCTAATTTTTGTAAATCATCTTTAAATAAGTCTGTATATATTTTTTTATTAGCTATAAAAAATATATCTTCTCCTATCATTCTTGATGATAAATATGAGCCCTCTATTTCAATTTCTCTTGCTAACTTTGGATTCTTTCTATCTTCTACATCATATACTTTTGCTATAGTTCGCGTTTCATCATTTACTGGATAAATACTATCAACTACTGCTAATTCATTATAGTAGTCATTTGATTCTTGTCCGATGACAATTAGTTTATTATTTGATATATATAATTCAATTGGACAAAATTTTTCTTCTTTTTTATATGAAATTTCAGATGCTATCTTTAAACTTGAATTCTTATCTGTATCTACTATTACTACATTATTAGAACTAATATAATATATATATTTACCATCTGTTTTTACTATATCTGCTTCATCAACGCCTTCTACTTGAGTATTTGTAGTTGAATAATCTAAATCTTCTGATTTTGAGGATGATTCAGCTGAAGAAGATACAGAATCAGACATATTTAAAGTTTCATTAGTTTCATAATATGCACTGTATTTACTTTCTTTACCTTTAATAATATTGTATAAATTTTCAAAACTTCCTAGTGTAGGCAGCCCATCATTTTGTTCTACTATTTCTATAGGAGTAATTTCATTTTTGTCATTAATTATAGGCACAGCAATTGATATTACTATTACAAAAGCAATTACTGACGTTGCCAATATAGAATATATTTTTTTGTTTTTGGTAATATTATTTAAAACATTTTGCTTTGAGTTTTCATCTGCTTTAACCTTATCAATATTATCAATGTGTTCCTTTTTCTTCATTTTTTATACCTCCTTTGACTTTTTGTTTTAATTTTCCTTTGAACGTGTAAGTCTTGATTTTATTATATTTTTATTTATATTAATATCTTGTTTATCTCGTTTATTTTATAATTTTCATATTAATATAAATGCATCATTTATATCATCTTTATTAATAATATCATAAAAAATAAAAAAAGTTTCAAATATAATAAAAAAATCTTGTCTATGGCAAGATTTTTTTATGTTCTTGAATAGGAAAAATCTCAGATTTTCCCTATTCAACAAAGCTTCGCAAATATTCCACACAAAATTTTTTCAAAATTTTGGCGGACGAACAACGAGCGTGGGCTTTAAAATAAATTTAAATAGTCTGACATCAAAAAAAGCCCACTGTTGTTCTATACATTTAGTTCCTCATTTTTAGTTTGTTTTTTTCTAGTTGTTGTAGTTTTTGGTTTTGCTTCAGATTTTTTTCTTGCTGTTGTAGTTCCTGTTGCAGATTTTTTCTGGGTTGATGATTTAGATTCTGCTGTAGATTTCTTTTTTGTTGTTGTCTTTGTAGATTTTTTTGCAGGTTCTTTTTCTGTGTCAGTTTTTTTCTCTGTATTCTTTTTTGTAGTTGATTTTTTTATAGTTGTATCTTTTGCTGATGTTTTTTTAGACTTATCTGCAACTTTAGTTGTTTTTTTAGTTGTACTTTTTGTTGGTTGTTTTTTCTCTTTAGTTTTGTTTTCTTCTTTTATTTCCTCTGAAAGAACTTTCTCATTTACTATTATCTCATCTTTTTGTTCTTCTTCATCTACTACTTTATCTTGGATTTCTTCTATCTTCTCTTCTTTCTCTTTTGGTAGACAAAGATTCAATATAATTCCTACTATTGCGGCTAAACTCATTCCAGATATTGTTACAGATATATCTCCACTTACTATAGAAATTGCTGCTCCACCTAAACCTAAAACAAGCATTGCAGATGCAACTACAACATTTTTAGTATCATTAAAATTAACTTTATTTTGTATTAATACTTTTAATCCATTTACAGCTATAAATCCATATAAAAGTAATGAGACTCCACCTAAAACTGCATTTGGTATTGTAGATACAAGTGCTGTAAATTTACTAAAAAATCCTAATACTATTGCTATAATTGCAGCAAGACCTATTACCCAAACTGATGCAACTTTTGTCATTCCAACTACAGAAGTATTTTCTCCATATGTAGTATTTGCTGGTCCTCCAATTGCTCCTGCTACAAATGTTGCAAGTCCATCACCTAATAAAGTTCTGTCTAACCCTGGTTTTTGTAATAAATCCTTATTTATTATTGTACTTAAAGCTGTATGGTCACCAATATGTTCTGCCATTGTAACTAATGCAATAGGCACTATTGTTAAAATTGCAGAAAAATTTGGTGTGTAATGTATAAAAGGTATAACAAAATTTGGTACTCCTACCACTGCTGCCTCTGTAAAAGGTGTAAAATCAACTATTCCAACAGCTATTGCTGTCAAGTAACCTGATACTATACCTATTAAAAAAGGTATTACTTTTAAAAATCCTTTGGCAGCCACTGCAACTATCGCTGTAACTAAAAATGATACTATAGCAACTACTATTGGTTGCCATTCTAAAGAAGTTCCTGATGCAAGTCCAATTTGTCCTATTGCTGATGGTGCAAGTCCGAGACCTATAATCATTATCATAGGTCCAATTACAACTGGTGGTAATAATTTATTTATCCAGTTCTTTCCAATAAGCCTTACTAAAATTGCAAAGACTACATAAACTAAACCTACTACCATAACTCCTGTCATAGCACCGCTAATTCCACCTTTTAAATATGCTGCTACCAGTGGTGCTATGAAAGCAAAAGAACTTCCTAAATATACTGGTGATTTTCCCTTAGTACATAGTATATATATTAATGTACCAATTCCTGATGAAACAAGTGCAACTGGTATTGTAAGCACCTCTTCACCTGCTCCAGAATTTACTAATATTGGTACTAATATAGTAGCACCAAACATAGCAAAAACATGTTGAATAGCAAGTATTATCCATTTACCAATACTTGGCTTTTCATTAACGTCTAAAAGTAGACCGTTTTTTTCTTCCATAATTTCCTCCTAAATTACAAATTAAAAGGACACTATATTTTAGTGTCTTATTTGTTAAAAAGATATTACTACATTTTTTTACAAATTGCAAGTATTTATTTTAATATATGGCGGAGTGGGTGGGATTCGAACCCACGTGCCACTTTAAATGGCTAACTGTTTTCGAGTAATATTTGCCGTTCCATCTTTCCTTACTCCTACAACGCCTTTATAGTTTACTGCTTAAAATTTCCATTTATATTCCAGTTATCTATTATTTTATACTATATTTTCATTGTTGTAAACTACTTGCTTGTCTAACTTTATATATTTTGCTATATCATTAGTAGCTTTATTACTTGCTTCTTCTAATTGCTGTTCTTGTAAATGTGTATACACAAGTGTTATTCCTATATCACTATGTCCTGCTAACATTTGTGCTTCTTTTATACTAACACCTTTTTCTGCACACATACTTATATAAGTATGTCTTAAATTATGTGTGCTAATTTTATCATAATTTTCAATTTTTATACTATTCATTACCTTTTTAACTCTAGCCCATAAATAATCATTTAACATTGCTGTATATTTGCTAGTAGTAAAAACAAAATCTTCTTCTGTAAATGCTTTATTATTTTTTAATGCTAATTCTTTTTGTTCTTCTTTATGTACTTTTAATAAGTCTATTATATCTGTTAACCATACAGTTCTATAACTTGCTTTCGTTTTTAAATCTTTAAATTCCTTTACACTTTTTCTAATTCTTTCGTTATTTTCATTTTTTATGTGTGTTACCCTTTTATATTGTCTATAAATTTTTGCAGTAGCATTATTAAAGTCTATATCTTTCCAACATAACCCAGCTAATTCTCCTGCTCTTAAACCTGTTGTCATTAAAAATATCAAATCATAATACTTATTTTTTATACAGTAATCAATAAATGTTTTTCTATCTTCTTTCTTTATTATATATTTTTCCTTTGTCCTATTACTTTGTTTTAAAGCTAATTTTTCATCTGCTAATATGTTTTCAGTAATAACTCCATCTTTTTTAGCATACCTAATCATAGTTGTTAATACATTTCTAACTTGCTTTACATTACTATAACTTAAACCCCTTTGTTGTAGTTTATCTATAAACTCTTGCAAGTCGTCTACTGTTAATTCAGTCATCTTTTTATTTCCTAAGTATTCTTCTATATACTTAGCTTTATCACAATAGCTTAAAAAAGTTGTTTCTTCAATAATCTTTCCCCTTTCGCCTTTTTTTCTATGCCCAAATAAATAGTAATTAATATAATCTCTAACTAGCATATCACTATATACTTTTATTTTACTACTCTTGTTTTCGTTTTTTATTAACCTAATTTCGTTAGTTTTCTTGTCTATTTCTATTCCTTTAACATCATTATCTACTAGCCCTAGTAATCTTAGTTTTGCTTTAATATCATTAATTTCTCTCTCTGTATCTCTCATAAAGCTCTTTTTAATACTTGTTCCATTTTGTCTGTATACAGTAAATGTGCCTTCTATTTTTCCACCCTTACATCTAAGTCCACCAGTTCCCCTTTTTTGTCTTGTTTTCTTTTTACTCATTTTAATCTACCTCCTTGTTTGTCTATTAGTAAAAGTTTGTATAAATTTATTATATAGTCTTTTACTCATAATCTCAATACCCATTTATACAAACCTTTACCAATTTTAAATTATGTAGCAACTAATATCTAATTATTCTAGTATTGTTTATATACTCAATTAATTTGTTTTTGTTTATTAGTATTTTTCCGCTTGTTCTTGTAAAACTAAAACCTTCTGCCGCTTCTAATATCTTTTTTGCAGTTCGTGCATCTACTCCAAGTATCTCAGCTGCTTCTTTCATACAAATAAATAAGTTGTCTTGCAATATATTTTTCCCCCTTATCTTGTAGCTAATTAAATCTTTGTTTATAAAATTTATTGTTATTTTGTACTTGTTTTTTGTTTTTTTTGTTCTTGTTTTTTGTTTTTTTTGTTCTTGTTTTTTGTTATTTTGTTCTTTATTTGTATGTAGTCTGTACCTAAAATATATGTTTTCAATATCTAAATGTCTTATCATTTAATTATTGCAAAGTTGTCTATACATTTTTGTATCATCTCCTTTCCATTTATAACTCTATCAAAAGTCAATACATTTATACCAAGCTCTTTTACCTTTTTTGCATAACTCAAAAATGTGCTTCTACATTTGTAACTATCTATTGCTTTTGTATATCCATTTTTATTTATATTATTTAATAAGTTGCAAAGTTTTTCTTTCGTACTATCTTTTAATGTCTTCTCATTTTGTATCATTTCTACTGCTACATCTATTCTGTAAAATTTTTCTTTGCCAAAAATCTTTTCCACATAATATTCAAAGTATTGTTTTGCAACTTCTCTACTGTAATAATTTGCAATGTCCTTAGCTATTCCGTTTTTATGCTTTTCATAATTTAGTCTTGCATTTTTTATACGCAATTCTACCCTAAATATATTAGTATACTTATTAGCTTCTTTCTTTTTATATTTACCTTTTTTAAATTGTTTAAGCATTTCTTTTCCTTTATCATAACAAGCTATTTCAACACAGCCACTACCTTTACTTGTATACTTAGCTTTATAAAAACCATCTTTACTTGTAATTATTTTGTTGCACTTTTTACTTGTTTTATCAACAGCTTTTTTAAACAAATTTTTAACAATTTCTATTTCATCTTCATTTTTGCATTTATAATCGTTTTTATAATCAATTCTGTTTAAATTATTTGCTTTTAAGCTGTTACCAGCATTAAAGTATTTATTTATAAAGTATGTTGTTTCTTCAACTACTTCTTCTTTTGTTTTACCTTCTATTAATTCGTGTTTTAAGCTTACAGCTAAAAAATAATATTTATTTTTAAAATAAAAACTATATCCTTTACATCTACCAACATAAACTATTTCTTTTGTTTTTTTATCATATTTCATATTAAGTTTTGTTCTTATATTATTAGCTATTTCTATCTTGTTTTTACTATTTTCAAACAATACTCCAAAACTTAAAGTATCTATTACATCTACTATATCTTTTCTTTCTGTTTCATTAATAATATTATCTTTCAACCTTTCTTCCATTTCACATTCTCCCTTCTTTTTTTTACACAAAAAAACATAAATATATATTTAATAATATGTCCTATATATATATAACATCTTGCCTTAACCTATCTTGTATAAATTTTAAAATTTTTCTTCTATATTTAATAACATCTTGTCTTAAAATTTTTTGTTCTATATATAATAACATCTTCGTATCACCTATACTGTCAGTTTCTATAAATTTTATGTAAACAAAAAATAAATCTTCATTTTAAAGCTTTACCATATCTTATATATTTCTTGTTGTTGTATTTGTCGTTACCCTTTCCGTTGCTCTAATGTAATTATCTCTTAAATTTATTTATAAATTAAATTAATAATGTTATATGCCTAGCTCATATAAAATCGCTTACAATCGCATTTAAAAAGTCAAAAAAAATACACCTACTACATAATTTTGTAGTAAGTGTTTTTATTCGCTCTATAAAGTCCGCTTTATCAAACCTTTGTTTTCTATGTCTTTCTTTACTCTACCATGTCATAAAAAATAATATAAAACCTGCAAATATTCCTAACAATAATGAACAAATTAATGCTATTACAATATACCCTATACTGTAATTACTTTCTTCGTTTTCACTATTTGCTAATATTTTTGCTTTTTCTATTTCAAATTCTTTTTCTGTTATAATTCCATTAGCTTTTAAATTTTGTATTCTCTCTAAATCTTCAATTTTGCTTTCCATATTTACACCTTTATTTTAATAAAATTTTCAACTCTATATCATTTTCATTATATAAACTTATCATTATAAAATGCCAAAATTTAAACAAAATTTATAATAAATATCACTAATGCTCCTATGTGCATAAGTGCAGTAACTAATAACCCAATAATTGCTAATATTAATCCTACTGTTACTAATTTATTTTCAGTTCCTGTTTGTTCTGCTCTCTTTTTTGCCATTATACAAATTATTAAACTAATTATTGCCAGTATCAACCCTAAAATTGGCACCAAACATAATAAAAGTGTTATTATTCCTAATACTAAACTAGCAATATATATTCCTTCCGTACTATTTGTACTTGTATTAGTTTTATCATTATAATTATTTAATATCTTATATTTTTCAATTTCAAACTCTTTTTCTGTTATACTACCATCATCTTTTAATTTTTTTAGTTTGTCTAAATCTTCTATTTTTCCCATATATTTTTCCTTTCTTACCTTAATAATTTTTGTTTTTCAATTTCAAATTCTACATCTGTTATTGTTCCTTCTTCTTTTAGTTTTTGTAGTCGTGCTAAATCTTCGTATTTATTGCCACCTACATTTCTAAAAGCATTGCTTGTTACTGTTCCATCAGTATCTATAAATGCCCATACTAAACATCCAGCCCAACCTATAAATGTCCAACCCAGTAAAAAGTCTATCAACAATATTATTCCTTTATTTGCGTGTTCTCGTTTATATGCAATTATTGCAGGTAAAAAATATAATGCAATACTACCAACTAATAATAATGCAAATACTATTACTATAAGTATTGTTCCAGCTACTGCCATTATTACATTACACCCCCTTTTTTCAACAAAATATATCTTTATTCGCTTATTATAATATCACAATATTTCTTAATTGTCTACTCTTTTTGTCAGTCATTTTTTAGTTAGTTAATTTTTTTAATAATTTTGTATAAAATAATATTTATAAGGGGGAGTCAAAATGCTACAACTTAATGTCATAGAACTACTAAAACAAAAGAAAAAATCTAAGTATTGGCTTTTTAATCAATTAAATAGTATAAAACCTATGTCTTACACTAATTTCAATAAATTAATACTTAATAAAACTCAGTCAATAAAATATGCTAATATCGAGCTTTTGTGTAATATCTTAGAGTGTACTCCTAATGACATTTTTAAAGATGTCAAATAAGCGCATTTTTACTGCATATATTTAATTATAGTACATTATTGTATTATTTCATACTTTCTAAAATTAGTCTTGTTGCAAAACTAAATGCGTATTTAAAAATATTTTTGTCTGTTTCTTCTGTATTTAATAGTTTTAAATCGTTAATCTTTTCATAGTCTTGCTTCTGTTCTTCGTTTAATTTACTATAAAAATTTTTTTCTAAATTTACTATTTTACTTAATAAATCTTTGTTTGTTTCCGTGTATTCGTATATTTCTGTTTCAAACATATTAAATAATTGTTCTATTGTATTTTTGCTTGTATTAATTGTATTTTCACTGTTAGTTTCCATAATATCACTCCTTTTTATTATTTATACAACCTTTTTTCAGCAAATACAATACCTATTAGTAAATTCTTTTTCTCTTTAATATATCTAGCAAATCTTTTAATTGCTCTATACAATTTATTTGTATTTCTTCTATATCTCTACTGTCTTTATAATCTATTGTTATTTTATTAGTAGCAGTATTAATTGCTTGTATTAATAATTTCGTTAGTTCCTTCATTTGTTTTATAATATCTGTATCTCTAACCTTTACTTTTTCTTCTGTATTATATATTTCACTCTCTTGTAACTTCCATAATTGTTCTTCAAAACTTAACATATCTAATTCCTCCTTTATATTAACTAAGTATTGTATGTACTTTTTCTATTTCGTATTCTATCTTTTTTATCATCATTTTTGTATACTTATACTCTTCTATATCCATATTGCCTTTTAGTTTTAATATCATTTCCACATTATCTAGTGTAACCTTTATATTATTAATATCTCTTAATGTGTTTTCAACTCCTAGCATATTGTTTTTATTTAATAATTCTTCCATTTGCACCATCTCCATTTTACTAATTTATAATATTTTACTGTACCTTGTATATAATTTATTATTTATATCTATTATTTTTTCCACTTATAAATTTATTTTTTATTTTTATTAAATCATATATTGCTACTCTAACAATATTTTCATCATCTATGTAGTCCTTTTTTTATTCCACTTATCTTTCCATTTATAGGATGAATTTATATGTATTTGTATGTATTTATTTGTATGTGTTATATTGTTGTATTAAATCTCTAAATATAAAAAAACAGCTATAAATAAGCTGTTTTGGCGGAATGGGTGGGATTCGAACCCACGTGCCACTTTAAATGGCTAACTGTTTTCGAGACAGCTTCGTTATGACCACTTCGATACCACTCCATTATTAATATCTTAACACAATTTTAATAATTTATAAAGATATACTTTAATTATTATTATGCTGTTTTATTAATTACTCTTTCCATTGATATAATTTAAGGTCTACCATATTATTTGTTACTTTAATTCCTTCATTTTCTAGTCTCTCTTTTTGTACACTCTTTCCCCCAAATACAAAGCATTCAGCAAGTTTACCTTTAGAATTTAAAACCTTATAACAAGGATATTTATCCCCATCTGGATTTTTATGAAGAATATTTCCAACAACCCTTGCAAGTCCCTTGTTTCCTAAATGTTCTGCAACCTGCTTATATGTTACAACTTTTCCCTTTGGTATTGTTGTTAAATAATCATATACTTTTTGAGACAAACCATCACCTGTAAGACCACATTTATTTCCTATTGACAGATTGTAACTATTATCAATTAATTTATATATTTGTTTTACATCTACTGAGTTATCAAGTTTTATTGTTATCCAACTTTTTTTATTCATGTGATAACCTGGAAATATATTTTTATTATCTATTATTTTGTCTATTTCCTCTTTTTGATATCTTAGGTCAATAATTTCAACCATGTCATCTGATTCAATACCTAATTTTCTTTTTGATACTGTTAATAATAAGGCATACCATTTATTATTTT
The DNA here is from genome assembly GCA_947588635.1 of uncultured Clostridia bacterium. GTDB lineage: Bacteria > Bacillota > Clostridia > TANB77 > CAG-508 > CAG-452. Next base: position 1,957 of record CANPYN010000010.1, on the reverse strand, counting down.
GCTTGTTTCTCCAAATGGCATTATCGTCAAATTTCTCCCATAAAAATTCTAATTCATCATTATATTTTTTCTTTATATAATTAATAATATCTTTTGTTTGCTCACTTTTAAATGTCTGCTTAGTTGTACAATTATTTATTACATCTTCTATTATACTTTCATATTCTTGTTTTAGTTTACCTATAAATTCACCTGATGAGGACTCAATATCTACAAGAGCATATTCCTCATTATTTTCCATTTCAATTAACTTTGAATATTGCTTTTCTTGTGAAAAAAATATATTTACCTCAAATTGATTATGATATATTTTTGCTTTATATGTATAAATGCCATTATCATTTACAAATCCATATTTAATTAATTTTTCATAATTGATTGTTTTATTTTTTAATATCTCTCTTAAATTTCTCATAATTACTCCTATTCATATTTATACTAGTACAATTATATATTTAAAATATTTGTTTGTAAATAAAATAAAAATAACAGATAAGTGTTATCACAAATCTGCTATTCATATGGCTCCCCAAGTTGGACTCGAACCAACGACCTATCGGTTAACAGCCGAGCGCTCTACCAACTGAGCTATTGGGGAATATATAAATCTGGCGATGACCTATGTTTCCAGCAGGGTAACCCGCAAGTATTTTCGGCACTGGCAAGCTTAACTTCTGTGTTCGGAATGGGTACAGGTGGTTCCTTGCCGTAATTATCACCAGAAAATTATTGTTTAGATGTTAGAAATTAGAAGTTAGAAATTTAGAAATTACATTTTCTATCTTCTCTTCTTTCATCTTTACTAACTCTTGTTTGATAGTATTTCCTATCACGTTCGATATTATACTATACTCTATATATTTTTTCAAGTACTTTTTTAGAAATCTTTTGCTATTTGTTCTAATCTCTATTCTCTAATTTCTAATTTCTATTTTAGTACACTGAAAAATATACAGATAAAGAATACCTTGGTCAACTATTTGATTTCACCATTTACTTAACTCTTTCTTGAGGACATACCTAGTATTTTCTTTCAAATTCTACTCTGTCCCTTTCTCTTGGTTAAGCCCTCGATATATTAGTATTGGTCAGCTTAATACATTACTGTACTTACACCTCCAACCTATCAACCAGTTAGTCTTTCTGGTATCTTACTACCTTAATCGGTATGGGATATCTTATCTTAGGGTGGGCTTCACACTTAGATGCTTTCAGCGTTTATCCCTTCCATACTTAGCTACTCAGCCGTGCCACTGGTGTGACAACTGATACACCATCGGTATGTCCATCCTGGTCCTCTCGTACTAAGGACAGCTCCCTTCAAATATCCTGCGCCTGCGACAGATAAGGACCGAACTGTCTCACGACGTTCTGAACCCAGCTCGCGTACCGCTTTAATGGGCGAACAGCCCAACCCTTGGAACGTACTTCCGCTCCAGGATGCGATGAGCCGACATCGAGGTGCCAAACCTCCCCGTCGATGTGAACTCTTGGGAGAGATAAGCCTGTTATCCCCAGGGTAACTTTTGTCCGTTGAGCGACGGCATTTCCACTCACTACCGCCGGATCACTAAGCCCTACTTTCGTATCTGCTCGACATGTCTGTCTTCCAGTTAAGCTTCCTTCTGCCTTTACACTCTTTCGCGCGATTTCTGTCCGCGCTGAGGAAACCTTTGGGCGCCTCCGTTACTCTTTAGGAGGCGACCGCCCCAGTCAAACTGCCCGCCTGACATTGTCCCCTAGCCAGTTCATGACTACAGGTTAGAATTTCAGTAACTTAAGGGTGGTATCCCAACGTCGACTCCTATTAGACTGGCGTCTAATACTCTTCGTCTCCCACCTATCCTGTACATAAATTACCAAAACCCAGTATCAAGCTACAGTAAAGCTCCATGGGGTCTTTCTGTCTTGTCGCAGGTAACTAGCATCTTCACTAGTACTACAATTTCGCCGAGTA
>CANPYN010000009.1 GCA_947588635.1 uncultured Clostridia bacterium | reverse complement strand
CTAGGACGGAGGAAAAAATTCCATTTCTACGAAATAAATTTTTTCCTCACGTCCGGACGCTCAAACAACAATTTATTTAAAGGAGTAAAAAATTATGCTAGATTACGATAAAAATAAATATGCTAAAATACATTCCCTAGAATCATTTGGCACAGTGGACGGACCAGGAATAAGATTCGTTATATTTATGCAAGGCTGTACACTAAAATGTAAATATTGTCATAATAGAGATACTTGGAATATAAATGGTGGTCATTTAATTTCTATAGAAGAATTATTGAGTAAAATTGAAAGATATAAATTGTATTTACTTCCTTCAGGAGGAGGTGTTACTGTAACAGGTGGAGAGCCTTTGCTTCAAACCAAATTTTTAATAAATCTTTTTAATGAATTAAAAAAGAGAAAAATTCCAACTGCTATTGATACGTCGGGAATGTTTGATATAACAGATGATATAAAAGAACTACTTAATGTTACTGATTTAGTTTTATTAGATATTAAACACATAAATGATCAAAAATGCAAAGATTTAGTTGGTTTTTCAAATAAAAAAGAATTGGAATTTGCTAAATATCTAAGTTCAAATAACATACCTGTTTGGATAAGACAAGTTATAGTTCCTGGAATTACCGATGATGTAAATGACTTAAAAGAATTAAAAAAATTTATAAGTTCCTTAAATAATGTTAAAAAAATAGAGTTAATTCCATATCATGAACTTGGAAAATATAAGTGGGAAAATCTTGGTTTTAATTACGAATTAAATGAAATTCCAGTAGCAACAAGTAAAGATATTGACAGAGCAAAAAAGATTTTAGGAATATAAATTTAGAACAACACTGGGCTTTTTTGATGTCAGACTATTTAAATTTATTTTAAAGCCCACGCTCGTTGTTCGCCCGCCAAAATTTTGAAAAAATTTTGTGTGGAATATTTGCGAAGCTTTGTTGAATAGGGAAAATCTTTGATTTTTCATATTCAACAAAAAATATTTCTCCTACATTTGTAGGAGGAATATTTTTTTATTACATTATACTAAATTTAGATGTACTAATTACCTTAATTATTTACATACATCTATTGCTTTCTGTAATTGCTCATCAGTATCGTTATCTTCTATATCAGTTACTTCTTCATCTGGACTAATTCCCTCTTTATTAATTTTATCTCCATTTGGTGTACGGAATTCTTTTATAGTTAATTTTAATGCACCTCCTGTTGTTACTGGTACTATTTCTTGCATAACACCTTTTCCAAATGTTTTCACCCCTATAACTTTTGCAACTTCGTTGTCTTTTAATGCACCTATTAAAATCTCTGAAGCACTTGCGCTATTTTCATTTGCAAGGAGTATTACATTAATATCAGAATTTATTATTTTATCTTCTTTTGATTTAGTATATTCCTCTTTTCCTTCTTTATCTAATTCTATCATTATTGTTTTATCTTTAGGTAAAAATAAATCAGCAATATCTGTAGCTTCTGTTACAATACCTCCACCGTTATCTCTAACATCAATAATTAATGATTTTATATTCTTATCCATTAATTCTTTTAATTTTAATTCAAATTCTTCAGCACATCCATCATCAAATGATAATATTTGTATATACCCTATATTATTTTCTAAAATATTAGTTTTTATATTATTAATCTCAATTATTCTTCTTTCTATTGTTTTATTAATTATTTCCTCATCTCTTTTTATTTCTATTTCTACATTACTTTTTTCTTCCCCTTTTATCTTGTTTACAACAAGATTCAAATCCATGTTTGTTACATCTTCTCCATTTACTTTTGTAATAATATCACCTGTTTTAATTCCTGCTTCTTCTGCTGGCGAACCTTCTATTGGTAATAAGACCAGTAGATTTCCATATTTATCTTGTGTCATATATACTCCTATTCCAATATAGCTTCCATTTACATCTACCATTAATTCTTCATATTCATCTTTAGTTAAATATTCAGTATATTCATCTCCTAATCCCGCAACATAACCTTTAATAGCCGATTCCATCATATTATCTTCATTTATTTCTCCTAAATAACATTCATCCAAATATCTTTTTATTAATTCAATTCTTGTATCTAAATCCTCAACCTTAGCTGTTGTTAATGCTTTTGTTAATCCATTTTCTGTTTTGAAACATAAATTATACAATAATATTGATGTTATCATAAATGTTACTATTGCAGTTACCAAAATTATCATAATTATTTTATATATATTATTTCTTTTTTCAAAATTCATAAATAAACCTCCAGCTTCTAAACTTATTATATTAAATATTTTAAAATTTATGAAATCTTACAAAATTTTATTAGGGGGCTACACCATATGCGCCCCCCTATTATTCTAATATTTTACAAATAATTTCTTGGATCTCTTCTACTATCTCCTCCACCATAAGACCAATTATATGGTGAAACTCTTACTTCAAAGTGTAAGTGTGGGCCACTTGAATTACCTGTATTACCACTTTGCATTATTGCTTGTCCTTTCTTTACTACAGCACCTGCTGAAACATAAAATACTCCATTTCCATGTCCGTAATATGTTCTTATACCATTTGCATGTTGAATAACTACGCAGTTACCTAATCCGCCACTTCTCCATGCTGCATTTAACACAACGCCATCTCCTGCTGCATATACTGTTGTTCCTATTGGAACTCCATAATCTAATGCTCCATGGTATGCTCCACTGCTATAATACATTGTTGCTGTAATTACACCTGATTTAACAGGTTTTTGCAAAGTTCCATCTCCACCTAGGTTTGCTATCTCATTACTATATTTTTGTTCCATTGCTTTTAATTGTTGTTCAACCTGTCTATTTTCTGAATTTAATTTATCTATTTCTTCTTGTAATAATTTATCTTCTTCATTTAATTCAGAAACTTGTTTTTCTTTTTGAGATTGTGAATTTTTTAATGCTTTAGTTGTTTTCTCTTTACTACTCTTCAAATTTTCAACTTGTTCTTTATTTGTTTCTAAAGTCTTTTTTGCTTCTTCTATTTCATTTTTATTCTTTTCAATTTGTTCTAATAATTCATTGTCTTTATCTGCTATTTCTGAAACAATATACCAATTAGATATCATGTCCCATAGAGATTGTCCACCCAATATTACGTCCAAATATGTAGTTTCACCTGCTTCATATTGTGCTATAATTCTAGATTGAAGCATTTCCTGTTGTTCATCATATTTTTTTTCTGCCTCTTTTAATTTATCTTCTTCTTCTGAAATTGAATCTTCTAAATCTGTTAATTTTCCATCTAATTCTTGTATTTGATCTTGATATTGATTAATTTGAGTTGTTAGTGTTTGTATTTGTTGATTTGTCTCCTTTATTTGTTCTCCAACTTCATCTTGTTTTTCTTGTGCTTCATCTATTTTGTCTTGTATCTCCTTTTGCTCATTTTGCAACTCCGATTTTGTTGCAGCAAGTGTTATCATTACATTTGTTGATAATATCAAAATTATTAGTAATAAAGCAACTGCTATTTTCTTTTTCATTAATTTTCTCCTCCATTTACTTCATTTGTTTCTTGACTTACCTGATTATTATCTGATTCTTCTTTATCTTTTTCTCCTAAGTATTTTGATTGATTCTTTAGAAAATCCATTGAATCAATTGCTGTTCCATTAACTCTTACTTCAAAATGTAAGTGTGGACCAGTAGACCACCCAGTTGAGCCAGATTTCATTATCAAATCGCCTTTTTTTACTGTTTGTCCATTTTGTACAATTCGTTCTGAGCCATGTCCATATAGAGTTGTTATTCCACCTCCATGGTCAATCACTATCATATTTCCATATGATGTTGAGTATGTTGATTGTATAACTACTCCATCATTTGATGCTATTACATAGCTTCCTGTTGGCATTGCTATATCTGTACCTGTGTGTACTCTATTTACTTTAATTATTGGATGAAATCTCATTCCAAAATTTGAAGTTATTGTTGAATATCCCGGTGCTGGCCAAATAAATTCTCCTCCTATAAAGTCTTCTCCAATATTTAATGTTGTAAGAGCAGTTATTTGTGCATCTAAATTGTCCAACTCTTTTTGATATTTATCTATTTTATTTTGTGTAGCCTTTTCATCATCTGAAAGCTTTTCAATGTAACTATTCCTAATTATTTTAGAATTTTCTAATGAAATTGCAGTTTTTTGTTTATTCTTTTTTAATGTTTTTAGATTTTCTTTTTTTTCTACTAATGATTGTTGTATAGCATCAATTTGGTTTTTCTGTCTTTCTATATTTTCTAATATATTATTATCATATTTAGCAATTTCTCCTATTAAATAATAGTTAGAAATAAATTCTGTAAAACTACTAGATTTTAATAGTACATCAAGATAATAAATATCTCCTGCCTCATATAATGCTAATATTCTATTTTCTAATGTCTTTTTTTGAATTGTATAATTTTCTTCTATTATACTTAATTTAGCTGTTACATTTTCAATTTCTTTTGTTACTTTATTTAAATTGTCTTCTAATGAAGCAATTTCACTCTCATATGTATTAATTTGTGAGTTTAAATTATTAAGTTGCTCTAAATTTTCTGTAAGTTCAATTTGTATATTTTCTATTTCTTCATTTGCTTCTGTTATTTGTTCTTGTAATTGATTTTTTTGATTTTGCATATCACTAAACTCTTGTGCTCCAACTATACCTGCGAGTGATATTAATAACATTATTACTATTAAAATTATTAGGCTTATCTTCTTATTCATCTTTAGTCACCTACTTAAACCTCAAGGTATCTTTTCATAGATATTGAACTACCAACTATACCTATTCCAACTCCTAATAACATATATACCAATACAATCTGTCCAAGCATATCTCCAAAGCTTAATAGATTTATAGATAATCTTTGCCATGTTTCAGATTGTGCAAGTTGAGTAGCAATATAATTGTATCCGCCACCTACAATTAATATTGATATTATTCCAGAGAATAATCCCATTATTATACCTTCTATAATAAATGGTGTTCTTATAAAACTATTTGTTGCTCCAACATATTTCATTATAGATATTTCTTTACGTCTTGCATGAACTGTAAGTTTTATTGTATTAGATATAATAAATAGTGATATTAAGATTAATATTGCAAACATACCAAATGTTACAAATTGTATTGTGTTTCCTATATTTGATAGTGTTTCAACTGTTTCACTTTTGTTTTGTATTTCTTTTACATTTTCTAAGTTGTTTATTGCATCATAAACTTGATTATTTAATGATAAATCTGTTAGTGTAACTATATATGAAACTTCAAATACATCTATATCCATTCCTTCTATGGCCTTTGAGTTTTTTCCAAGTCTTTTTTTCATTATATTGTATCCTTCTTCTTTTGATACAAAAGTTACTGTATTAATTCCATCTATTTTACCTAAATCTTCCTTTAATTTATCTATTTGATCTTGTGTCGCTTCTGGATACATAAATACTTGCATTCCTTGTTCTTTTTCTAAGCTATCAATTGCACTATTTATATTTCTACCTATTGTAAAAAAAAGTCCAAAAATAAGCATCGTAGCACACATAACTCCTAAGCAAGAAAATGTAGATTTTTTATTTTTAAATACATTTCTAAAACCTTCTGATAAAAAATATCCTATAACATTATATTTCACTTACTATACCCACCTTTTCTATCATCTCTTATGATTACACCTTTATCTATTTCAATAACTCTTTTTTTCATTTGGTCAACTATATCTTTTGCATGTGTTGCAATAACAACTGTTGTACCTCTTAAATTAATTTCATTTAATAAATTCATTATATCCCAAGCAGTTTCTGGGTCTAAATTTCCAGTTGGCTCATCTGCAATTATCATTGCTGGATTATTAACTAATGCTCTTGCAAGTGCAACCCTTTGTTGTTCTCCACCTGATAATTCATCTGGATACACCTTTGCTTTTCCACTTAATCCTACTAATGAAAGTACCATTGGGACTTGTCTTCTAATGTGTTTTGGTGTAGCTTTTACTATATTCATTGCAAATGCTACATTTTCATATACTGTCTTGTCTGGCAATAATCTGAAATCTTGAAAAACGACTCCCATACTTCTTCTCAAATATGGTACCCTTTTAGATTTCAAAAAAGTAGTATCTTTACCATTTATTATTATATTACCAGATGTAGGCTCTTCTTCTTTTAATATTAACTTTATAAGTGTTGATTTTCCTGAACCTGAAGCACCTACTAAAAATGCAAATTCTCCTTTTTCTATCTTAAAATTTGCGTTATTTACAGCTTCTGTTCCTGTACTATATGTTTTATATACATTTTTAAATTCTATCATGTAATTACCTCAATTTTTTTAAAATTATAAATTATATATTTTATTATAATAATAATATTTAATAAATGCAATAGAATTCTTCTAAATATCATCTAAATTTAATATATTTGTAACATTTTGAAATATTTGATACAAAATTGTCAATGAAAACGTAGTTTTTGACTTATTTTTCTAAAATTTTAATCAATTCTATTCCTATTGATTAAAATTTTTAGAAAACTACATCTCCATTGACAACTTTGTTACTTTTAATTTCTTACTGTTCTTATAATATCTTCTGCTGTTAATTCAAAATATTTTAATAATTCTTTTGCAGATGCAGATGTTCCAAATCTATCTTTAACACCCATTCTAATAAGCTTTACTGGATAACTTTCTGTTAATATTTCTGAAATCGCACTTCCGTAAGCCTCCAATAATACTATGGTCTTCAACTGATATTAATTTTCTTGTTTCTTTTGCGCATTTTATAATTAAATCTTTATCTATAGGTTTTATTGTATGAATGTCAACTACCCTTATATCGATTCCTTCTTTTGCAAGTTCTTCTTTTGCTTTAATTGCTTCTGAAACAGTTACACCTGTTGCAAATACCGTTGCATCCTTACCTTCTCCTATTTGAACCCCTTTTCCAAATTCAAATTTTTGCATTTCATCATATATTAGCGGAGTCGCATATCTACATAATCTTAAATATACTGGACCATTGATTTTAGAAATTTCCTCTACAGCCCACTTTGTCTCTATGTCATCAGATGTACACATTACTATCATATTAGGAAGTCCTCTCATCATCTCTAAATCTTCTATCATCTGATGAGTTGCTCCATCTTCACCTACTGTAACTCCTGCATGTGAAGCACATATTTTTACATTCAATTTTGGGTATGCTATACTGTTTCTAATTTGATCATATGCTCTTCCAATGGCAAACATTGCAAAAGAACTTGCAAAAGGAATTTTTCCGAAAGTAGCAAGTCCTGCTGCTGTAGACATCATATCTTGTTCTGATATTCCCATGTCAAAAAATCTTTTTGGAAATTTATTAGCAAATATTGATGTTTTTGTTGCCCCTGAAAGGTCGGCATCTAAAACTACTATGTCTTTGTTTTTTTCTCCTAATTCAGCTAATTTTTCTCCATAGCTTTGTCTTGTTGCCTTAGTAATTTCTAAATTCATACTTTTTCTCCTTTATTATTTTCTATTTTTATATACTATTAAATATCAAAACCTTAATCTAAAAATTTCTTAAATTTTACACCAAGATTTTATAATGTCATCTGGTATCTTTAAATTGCCTTTTCCTATCCCTACTTGAACTGCTGGTCTTTTTGTGCCATGAAAGTCTGTTCCTCCACTTGTATATAATTTGTTTTCCTTGCAAAATTCTAATAATTCCTTTGTCTGCTCATCTGTAAAATTGCTATAATAACACTCAATACCATCTAGATTGCTATCTTTTATTAGCTGTTTTATATATTCAATCTTATTATCTATCCATTTATACTCGTGTACATGTGCTAAAAATGTTACTCCTCCTGCTAAATGTACTTGTTCTACAGTCTGAGCTGGTGATGGATAATCATCTTTTTTATCTAAAAAAAACATATTGTTTCTATTATATACATAATCTTTTTTAAAGTTACTAAAATCTTCCCATAAATCTTTTGGTACTTTAGCTTCATTCTCTGGGTGTTTTTTTAGTTCATTATAGAAAACAACACTTCCCCAGTCCCTATCTGGATCCCAATCTAATTTTTCTATAGGATCTAAAATTAGCCCATAACCTTTTGCTTGTTTATAAAAATGTTTCAAATTTTTTGTTTCTAAAACTCTATGAGTTTTTTCTTTATAATTTTTATCTAAATAATTATTAAACTTGTCTATATCAATATTATAAGCTAAAATATCTATTACTCTGTCTTTGTAATAATTTTTGAGTTCAACTCCTGGTATTATTTTTCCAGAATAGTAATCCTTTATATTTAATTTTCTTAATTCACCATAGCCATTTACACTTTCATGATCTGTTATCGATATATATGATAATTTTTGTTGTTCAGCCTTTTTTAACACTTCTTCTACCGAATCTGAACCATCTGAATTATTAGTATGAATATGTAAATCTATCATTATTATTTCTCCTATTCCTATAACTTATATATAAATCGAATTAATTGCTTGTCTTTCGAGTCGTCGAAGGCGACGACCCCTATAACGTTTGCATTTAATTTGTTGTTCCTTCTTCTCGGGCGGAAATGAATTTCGCCCCTACAAATTACAATTTATTTACATAGTTTTATTTAGTTCCTCCATTGCTAATTTATATTCTTCTTCTTTTGGTGCTTTTCCATGCCAATCAGCTATATTTTCCATAAATGAAACTCCTTTTCCTTTTATAGTTTTTGCAATTATAGCTGTAGGTTTTTCTTTTACAGTTTTAGCTTTATTTAATGCATTTATTATTTGGTTCATATCATGTCCATCTATATTAATTACTTCGAATCCAAAACTTCTTAATTTTTTGTCTATTGGATAGATGCTCATTACTTCATTAACTTTTCCATCAATTTGCAAATTATTATTATCTATAATAAGACATAGATTATCCAATTTATAATGAGTAGAAGACATTGCAGCTTCCCATATTTGCCCTTCTTGCAATTCTCCATCTCCACAAATACAATATATTCTCACACCTTCATGATTTAATTTAGATGCTATAGCCATACCATTTGCAACAGATAATCCTTGTCCGAAGTGATCCTGTTGACATATCAATTCCTGGTACTTTTCTCATATCTGGATGGCCTTGCAAAATTCCATCAAGTTTTCTTAAGTTCTTCAATTCATTTCTATTAAAATATCCTTTTTCTGCTAAAACACTATATAATGCAGGTGCTACATGCCCTTTTGATAATACTAGTCTATCCCTTGATTTTGAATTAGGATTTTTTTCGTCTATATTCATTTGATTAAAATAAAGCACTGTTAATATATCTGCTATTGATAACGATCCTCCTGGATGACCAGACTTTGCATTATATACGCCTTCTATAATCCCGATTCTTACTTTTCTTGCTATTTCTTCAAGTTCCTTTATGTCATTAATTTTCAAGAAACTCACTCCTTTTATTGTGAGGGATTTTATATTTCCCTACTTATGTCTTAATTAGTTCATACATAATAATTGTAATTTGTCCAATATATTTATAATTATAAACTCTATTTAATGTTATTTTCTATTCCGTTATTATTTTATATTATAATTTATCTAATTTCTACATTTTTTTTATAAAAATCTAAAAAAAAGAACAGAATAAAATCTGTTCTTTAAAACATTAGTTTTGTGTGTATGGTAATATAGCTATATGTCTTGCTCTTTTTATAGCTTGTGTGATATCTCTTTGGTGTTTTGCGCAAGCACCTGTTGCTCTTCTTGGTAGTATTTTACCTTTTTCATTTATAAATTTCTTTAATTGATCTGCATTTTTATAATCTAATACAAAATCTTTATTACTGCACATTACACATACTTTTTTTCTTATTTTTCTAAATCTTGGATTGAAATCATCATCACTGCCATTTTTTCTTCTATTATTTTTTGCGTTTTGTTTCTTATCTGCCATTTAGTTTTCCCCCTTTCCAAAATTTGCAAAGCAATTTTGTTTTTTATTCTTCACTTTTTACGATAAGCACAATTTTGTATTTCTTACTAATAGTCCCATACTAATTTTTACTGTTTAGAATGGTAATTCATCATCTGAAGATGCCATAAATTCTGAATTTTCAGATACATTATTGCCAAATGTATTTTCAAAATTTGAAGTATCTCCATCTCTTTTACTATCAGCAAAATATGCTTCTTCTGCTATAACTTCAGTAACATAATGTTTCTGTCCTTGGTCGTCTTCCCAATTTCTTGTTTGAATTCTTCCAATTATTCCAACTTGTTGTCCTTTTTTAAAATATTTACTACAAAATTCTCCTGTTTTACTCCAAGCTACAATATTAATGAAATCAGCTTGTCTTTCTTCTCCTTGTCTTACAAATCTTCTATTTACCGCTAATGAGAAGGATGCCACTAATGTATTATTAGTTTGAGTATATCTAACTTCTGGATCTCTTGTTAGTCGCCCCATTAAAACTACTTTATTCATAATTTTATTCCTCCTCTTTAACTACGATAAATTTTATTATTTCATCTGTAATTCTATATATTCTTTCTAATTCAGCAATAGCTTCTGGTTTAGATTCAAATTTGAATACGATATAATATCCTTCTTTGTTCTTTTTAATTTCATAAGCTAATTTTTTCTTACCAATTTCTTCTACTGAACTTACTTTACCATTATTATTAATTAAATTTGAGAATTTTTCTATTAAAACTTTTATGCTTTCTGTCTCTAAATTTGGATTAATAATGATAACACTTTCGTATTTATTCATTATTCTTCACCTCCTCTTGGATAATAACCCATACAATATATATGAGTAAGGAAAAATAGCAATGCTATTTCCAAACATTGCTATTTTATCATATATTTTTAATATTTGCAAGAAAAATTTATATTATTTAATTTGTATTTTTAAATTTCATTTATCCTTTATTATATGGATTAATTTACTTTTTTACCAATCATATTATTTTTTATGAAATATTTCTCCTGATTTTTTTACTCCTTTTAGATAATAAACATCTAATGTATCACTAACTACATATACATCTGATGTAGTTGTTAAATTCTCTTCATTTCCATACTTGCTTCCATAATTAAGTGTTATGTTGCCCAATTTCTTTAAATCAATTTCATAATATTTTATACCATCTATAATAATTGATTTATTATCTACTTTAGGAATTTCATAATTGTTATTATAATAAATAAGGATTTTATTTTTAAGTAATTCAATATCAGAAACCATATTATTATATTCCCCTACATTATCTGATAAATTTATATTGTATATTACTGTACCAGACAATATTAATAATATAATAACTGTAACAACTAATGAAACTAATGTAATACCTTTATTAGATTTTATATTTATCATTTGTTCCTCCATATATTTACTATAATTTTATTTTTACACTTAAAACACTAAATGTCAATACATTCCTTATTTTTTTGTAATATTTTGTGTATTCTTTTTTTCATATTATACCTTTTATTTTCATTCAAAACTATGATCCATAAATATATAACTACAAATAATATTGATATATTTTTTAAATATAGTATTATAATGCTAGACATTGCTGTAATAATAACTATTAGAATATTTGAAATTTTATTTGTTATTTCATCTGCTTTCATTTTTTCCATTTTTAATCCTATTAATGCTTTTAAGATTCTTCCTCCATCTAGCGGATATAATGGAATCAAATTAAATAGTGCAATTAAAATATTAGAATATGTTATAATTTCTTTTGTTCTACTATCAATATGTAAAAATGCAGTAATTATACAAATAATCAAATTTGTAACAGGGCCTGCAATCGCAATAAATATTTTTTTTATTTCAATTAACCTTTTATATTCATAAGTTTCAAAAGTAATTTTTATTCCAAAAGGCATAATACTTAATGTTTTCGGCTTCAATTTTAAAATTATACCTGCCATAATATGCCCTAATTCATGAATAAATGCAAACACCATTATCCATCCATAAATTTCAATCTGATGAGTTAAAGCAAATATAATTATAAACAAAAATATTTGTAAATTTACTTTTATTTGTATAGTTATCACTTCCTTTGTATTTAAAACTTTAGTATTAAGTCTGGATTAACGTATCTGTTTTCCCTTTTTATTTCAAAATGCAAATGTGGTCCTGTTGCATTTCCAGTAGAACCAACTTCTCCTATAGATTGACCTTGTTTAATTTTATCTCCTTCTTTTACATATATTGTTTTACAATGAGCATACACTGTTACTACATCATCACTTACTATTTTTACATGATTTCCTAAATCACCGTTTACTTGATACTAGTTCTACTGTTCCCGTCATAGACGCAATAAATACTGTACCTTCATTTACTGCTATATCAATACCGGTATGATTTTTTGGAACTTTTGGATTAGTAGGATTTCTTGGTCCATATCTAGAAGTAATTGTACCTTTTAATGGAATTATTAATGATTTATTTTCCAATATATATTTAGCATCTTGTTCCATTTGTGATAAATTTGTATTTTCTTCTTTGTTTTCTTCTACACTTTCTCCACCAATATTTTCTTCTTGAGAAATATTATTTTCTTTTTCATCTGTGTTTTCAGTATTCATATTCTCACTATTATCTATATCTGTTGGGTTTGACTCTTCTACGATTTCATTATTTTTAATAAAACTATTTATGCATTTCATGCCTTCTTCATATAAATTTTTAATATTTATATCATAAGATAATATTTCATTTGCTTTTTTTATAACATCTTCTGAAAATATATAATCTGTATTTTGTATCATGTAAAAAATTACATATATTACCATACATATAATAATTTGCAGAAGCATTTTTCTAAACAATCCAAAATCTTTTTTTTCATATATGTTTACTCTAGTTGATTTTGTATGTGTACCTTGCATCTTTCTTCTATAATATATCTCTTCTGCCCTTTTTATCCTTTCATCAGGACTTAAGGTTCTTTCCATTGAATCCATAAAAAAACACCTCTTCCTTTGTAATATACTTTGTCTTAAAATATATTCAAAAGTAGAAGTGTTTAGAACATTATTTATTATATGTATTATAATTTGTTTTTTAATTACAATTTTATTTGATGGCGGGCTTAAAACATCCGCCACCTTGCAAATTGAATCAAACAAAGCGACGTAGTCGCCCTTTGTTTTCGCCGATTTGAGTTTGCGACTACAAGGAGCAAATCTCAAAGGCGATAGCGATTATAGCATTTTTTGTTGTATAGAAAAATCTTTGATTTTCCTATACAACAAAAAACTTGTTAATATAAATTAGTTTTTATCTTAATAAAATACTAACTATGAACATAACTCCTAAAAAAATTGACATGATTTTTAATCTTTTGCATTTCATTTCTATCTTTTTATTTGTTTTTATTTTTTCCTTTTTATCATTTTCAATTTTAGATATATAATTTCCAACAACCATTTCAGCTTCATTTATTATATATTTTCTATTTTTTTGTACATTTGTTTTTTCCGTTTTATTATTATTGCTTTCAGCCATATCTAAACTTTTTAATTTAATATTTGGTTTTAAAATAACTATAGCCTCATCTACTATATTAGATGGCAAATTCTTAAGAACTATCATATTTTTCATATCTTGTGTATCCATTTATATCCTCCTAAGAAAAAAATTCTTTATATAAATTTTTTCCATTTTTACTAGGATTATACATTAATAGTATTACATATTCCTTGTGCTACTACGTCTGCCATATTCATTATGAGATTAAGAGATGCATTTTGTAATAGTTTAAAATTATATTTTGAATATTTCAAATCCTTTGAAACTATACCTTTTATGCTCATATCACCAACATATATATTTTTTCTATTAAAAGCTTTCCCTACATTTATACAATTTTTAGATACCACAATTTTACCAATATCCATTTTATCAGAAATTGCCGCATCTATTGCAATAAGAAAAGCTTCTTCATATTTACTTTTTATGTTGTTTATTATCTTTGATATATTATGTAAGCATATAGTATTACCTAAATCTCCTATTACTTCAATTTTTTCTTCATCATTGAATAAATATTTTAATTTGTAGCCAACTAATGGCCCAAAACTATCTCCTATTACTCTGTCTGTTCCTATACACAAAAAAATTAATTTTGAAATTTCTAAATCTTTTGTCTTTTCTCTTAAAATAATACTAAAATCTTGTACAAAATTATTATATATTTCTTCTTTAAAACTCATATATACACCTAATTTATTTTTTATATATTAATATATATGCTTTTAAGATTTTCTATAGTCATTATTTGTAAAATTAATTTTTTATCAAATCCTTTTAAAAAATTAATAATTTTTTTAATTATTTTTCCCTGGTGCTATTATTATATTTACATCATCTGTTTTACTATACTTTTTTATTATATCTCCTGAAAAACTTGCAACTTCATTTGATATAACTATTGTGCTATATTTTTGTTTTACGAGTTCTCTAATTTTTTCGTCTGTTTTTTCTAAATCATCTATTTCATATACATCCATTCCTAGTCCTTTAAATATTTTAAAGCTTTTATTATCTTTCGAAAATTTAAGCCACGAAATTGCCATTTTAATCACCACTTATATTTTGGCTTTATTTCGTAATTTTATTCTTGCTTTTTTAACAAACTTTTATTTTACCATATCCATATACCTTCAATATGGATATATCTAATATCTTGGAAATTGTATGAGGATACTCTCCTATTATATGAAT
Source organism: uncultured Clostridia bacterium (assembly GCA_947588635.1). Taxonomy (GTDB): domain Bacteria; phylum Bacillota; class Clostridia; order TANB77; family CAG-508; genus CAG-452. Next base: position 18,646 of record CANPYN010000009.1, on the reverse strand, counting down.
CATAAGTATGTGATGCAATATATATATTATCTAATGTTTTAGGTCCATCAATATTTACAATAATAAGTGTATGTGAAAATATTTTCCCATCAAAACTTAATTGAATTAAATCTCCTATTTCAATTCTATCTGTTTCTACTTCTTTTCCTCTTGGACCTACACCTTTATTATTTATTAAGAATTTATATAAGTATTCTACACCTGACCATGCAGGACTTCTATCGTTTATTGAGTTATAATACCAGCCTGTGCTTTTTGTATAATTCATAATTCCGCTTCCTGCATATATACATTGAGATATAAAACTTGTGCAGTCTCCTCCTATACTGTCAAAGTTATAGTACTTCGGATTTCTGCCATATGCCCATTTTTTCGCATATTCTTTTGCCTTTAATCTATCATAATTTATTTTTTGCAATCTTATCACCTAGAATATACTATGAAATGAATTTTTTAATGATACATTGTTGTAATTTTGTACTGACAGGTTTTATATCTTAAATTTCTCTATATAAATTTCCATTAGTGTATTTTTCTCCTTCTAATCTATATCCTTTTTTGTGAGTATTTACTATGTTTTGTATCTCCCCTTCTGATTCATCTAATATATCTACTCTTATCGAATCCACATTTAAATCTTTATAAGATATTGATGTTATTTTTGAATTATATATTAAGTTATTACAATTTACTCTATCTGTATATATTGGAAATTCAAATCCCATTCTGTCTTTTAATTTATATGTTCCTTTTTCACATGTAGCATTGCAATTTTTAAATGTTCCTATTGTGCAATATTCTGATGTCATTAGAAGGGTCCTTCCATATACTATGGCCTCTTTTTCAATATTTCCTGCTAAACTTTGAATGCTGTCTTTATCTAACTCAGGTGGAACAATGTATTTTGATATTTTCATATTTTCTAATTCTTTTACAGTATTATTGTTTGTAATGTTCAAAGTATAATTTGCAATTAACTTTAGATGTTTTATTTCATTTCTATATTTCTTTAGAATTTCAAAGTGAGATAAATTTGATACAACTATACCTTTTATATTTTTCTTTAAAATATATACTAAATTACTTTCAATTAATCTTTCATAATTGCTTTTTGTAATTGATGGAAGTAATAAATAGGTATCAAAATGTTTGCATATTTCCTCTACTCTTTCTTTGTTTGATAAGAATAATCTAAATGGCACATATATGTTATCAATACCAGTTATTTTAGTATAGTTAATATCTTCTTTTATACTATTTAGTAATACTGATACTTTAACTTCCGAATTTGCTTTTTTATTTTCATTATTGCTATGTTGCTCTACTTTTTTATTTCTTTTAAAACTCTGTACTAGTTTTTTTTCTAATTTTTCAAATGCATTTCTTCTAACACTATTTAAGCCACTAATTGGAACTATTATGTTATCATCTGCAATTACTTGTATTTCGTTAATTTCAAATGTTGTGTTCCCTGTTTTTGATAATTGTTCTCTTATTCTTTCTTTGCTTATTCCGTTATTATCTGCTTTTTTCACTATTGTATCTTCCACTTCAATTAATTTAATATTACTCCATAAATCTTTTATTTCTAATTTTATTTTCTCATTTTCTTTTAAATATATTTTTGCATTTATTGGTCTTTTAATATTTTCCCTGCTTGCTATCTGTATTATTTCTTTATTTAATTTGCCTGATACAGTTTTATATACTTTATCCCCTTTTAATATCTTTCCTTTAATCCTTCCAATTGTTATAATTTGCCTATTTTGTGCAGTTTTAATATTATTCTTTCCTTCCATAAGTTCAGAAATTTTACATGATGAATCTTTAATTGCTATGCTATCACCTAAATTTAACTCTTTTGATAATTTTATTTTTGCATATCCTTTATTGGGCTCGTATCCTTCAACTTCGCCCATTAAAACTCCCATATGATTTGGTCTTTTAGTATACATCATTTCTTTTCCCAATTTTCCTTTTAAGTATCCGAGTACTAAATCCACCTCTATTAAAAATCTGCATTAATTTTTCTCTATCTTTTTCATCTACTATATATTCCTCTCCGTTCTCTACCAAATCTATATATTTCCTATAAATTGATGTTACAATTCCAACATATTCTTTTGATTTCATCCTGCCTTCTATTTTAAAAGATTTGACTCCTGAATTTATAAGTTCTGGTATAATATCTAATGTGCAAACATCTTTTGAGCTAAGTAGATAACCTTTTTCTTGCTCTCTTCCATCTTTTAATAAAGTATATGGAAGTCTGCATGTTCCTGCACATTTGCCACGATTTCCGCTTCTTCCACCAATCATACTACTCATCAAGCATTGTCCAGAATAGCTTATACAAAGAGCACCATGAATAAACACTTCTATATCTATATTTGTGTTTTTACATATATTTTCTATTTCATTTATTGTAAGTTCTCTTGCAAGTACGCATCTTGAAAATCCTAATTCTTTTATCTTTTTTGCACCGTCTAAATTATATATTGTCATTTGTGTACTACTATGTACTTCTAAATCTGGGAAAAGCTCTATTACTTTTTTTGCAAGTCCCAAGTCTTGGATAATAACTGCATCTATTCCAGCATTATATACAAATTCAATTAATTTAAGTGCATCTTCGAATTCATTATTTTTAATTAAAATATTTAAAGTAAGATGCGTTTTTACACCTCTTAATTTCGCATATTCAATTGCTTCTACTAATTCTTGTTTATTAAAATTTCTACTATTTACCCTAGCATTAAATTCTTCTGCACCAAAATATACAGCATTTGCTCCAGTTTGTACTGCAACTTTTAAGCACTCCAAATCTCCTGCTGGTGATAATAACTCTATTTTGCTCATATATTGCTCCTTTGCAAATAGGATTTGGGGGTCTATCCCCTAAATCCCCTAGATTTCCTAAATTTTATTATACACCAAATTAAAATTGGGAAAAAGGGGTCTGTCCCCTTTTTCCCAATTTTTAATTATTTGTGGTTAATTTTTTTCTTAAATTTGCTGTTTTATATTTATACTCTGTAAAGTTTTCTCGTAATTTAGATATTTGTTCTATGTATAAATTCTCAACTTTTAAAACTTGCTCTTGAGTCATATCTTCTTCTTTAATTAATCCATCTTCATAATCTTTTTGTATTTTTAATAATTTTTCTTTTTCAAAATCTGGTTTAATTTTTATTCCATCTGAAAAAGAAGGCTTCTTTTCTTGCTCATTTGCGTATTTATAATCATTAGATTCTTGTAATTTTTCTTTGTTAAAAATATTTTTAAAAAACATTTTTATTTTATAAAAAAATCCTTTTTCATATACAATTAGTGATTTATTATTCATTTGTACCACCCCTATTCTTGTTCATCTTTTCCATAATCTCCTAATACATTACCTATTTGCGCCATAAGCTCATTAATTAAATCCGCAGCTTTTTGATTTTTATTTTGCATGCCTTTTTTTTCTTCTTTATAACCTTCAAGTTTTTTCTCTGGATGCAATGTTGCTTCTTTATCTATTCCTCCATGTTCCATTACTATTTGAGAAAGTATTTCAGCTGGAACAAATGGATAAATTGATTCTAATAATTCTTCGTCATTTTCTACTGGAATTTCTTCATATCCTCTTAATTGTTCTATTACTTCACTTGGATCCCTCACCTCGTAAGATTTGTAAGAGTCTAATCCACTTCTTCTTGGCTCACAATAATGGAATGATGATGCTTGAACACTCATTGAAACTCCATCTTCCATAACTATTTTAGGTCTTTTAAAACCATTTTTAGTTTCAGATATAAATTCTTCAAATGAATATCCTGTATATTGCTTAATTGCTTTTTTTGTGGCTTCATCAATCTTATCAGTATCTTCTAATTTTTCGAAAACTCCTCCTAAATCGTCTATAATTATTTCTCTGTCTTCAGTATCTAAACTATTGTATGTATTGCAGTATTCTAATAATGGCTCCATTTCTCTTAAAATATCCAACACTCTTTTTTGCCTTTCTGGTGTTAGTTCTTTTATTATTTGCTCTTTTTCTTCTGTTGAAATATTACCTAAAACATATCTTTTTATTTCATTTTCTTCTACTTCTTGCATACTTTTAGCTGGTAATCCTCTGTATCCATTATCAGTTGGTTCAAAGTAACCATCACATATTGTATAATTTTTTTCTCCGTCTTTTATATGTTGTTCAACACTTTCTTCTGAAATTGAAAGTTTTATTTTTCCATTTTCATCATATTCAAAATATTTTGCTCCTATTAAATCATCTACATAAAGTCCAACTGTCTTTTTCCCATTTTCATCATACTTATATACTATTGACCCAGAATCTATACCATCATATTCACTAAGTCCTTCATTATTAAACTTCATTTGTCCTCTTTTCATGCTTACTATGTCGCCATTTTCATTAAAGGTTCTTATTTGCCTTACCATTGTTTGCTCATCCGTATAATCTTCATATGGATAATAATATAAAATCTCTTTATTGCCTTGCTCATCAATTCCTTCCATTACAGTAACATCTTCTATATCTTCATTAACATATAATATGTCAGCATTATAATTTCCAAATTCTTCATCTAACTTACCTTCTAAATCCTTCTTTTTTACAGTATAAGTTTTACATTGTTTTAATCCTTCAAAAGCTTTGTCATCTCCTATAAATTCTTTTTCTAAATCTAACCTAGTTTTTTCAATATCTCTTTGATTTTTTCTTTCTAATGCCTCATTATATCTAAAGTCTAATTCAGAAGAATATATATCTTGTATTTCTTTCTCTATTTCTCCTAACCTATTATATGATTTTTCTGTGTCTAATATAGTGTAATAAGCTTTATTCACCTCTTGTTCTATCCTTTCTAATTCTTCTTGTAATCTCATTATTTCATTAGGGTCTCTCTCTTTATCTAATAATCTATTCAAATCTAATATGTCTCTTCGTTTAAGCATATACTCATATATAAATAAATCTAGATCTTCTATTTCATCTCCCATTTTTATTACAACTCCTTTAACTTATATTTTTTCTATATTCTAATAATTTTTCTTTTCTTATTTTATTTGATTTTCTTAAAGCTTTTATTTGCTCATAATATAGCTTACATAATGCATTTATTTGTTCTTCTGTTAAATCTTTTTCTTCTACTTCACCTCTTTTAAACTGCTCTTGAAGTTTTAATAATTTTGTTTCTTCATTTTCAATTTTTTTAATATCTGTTCTAAATGAATTGTCTCTGTGAATATAATTTGTATATTCCTTTATATTTTCTTGATCTTTTGGCTTATTAAATAGTTTTATAAAGTAATTTTTTATTTTGTATAAAAAACTATTTGTTTTTATAAGTCCTGCTTGATTATCTTTGCTTTTCATATTTTAACCTCCACTTTGACTTAAAGAATTTCCTTCTTTCCTTTCTATTAATGTCTCTATACTTTCCATAGTTCCCTTTTCTCTTTCTAATTTAGCTCTTTCTATCTCTAATGATTCTAAATTAGTATTTTGAATATTTTCATTTTCTATATCTTCAAATGTTAATTCACCTTTTGCAAACTGTTTAAAAACATTTTCTATACTTCTCATGCAAACATATTTGCCGGTATTAAACAAATGTCTTTTTGCATATTCTATATGTTTATCTGTTATTTCAATAAATTCTATTTCTCCTGTATCTTTGTTTAAATAACCAACTTTATTGCTACACTTACTTTTATTAAATCGTTCTTTATAGCCTTGTAATCTTCTTTCTTCGCCCTTTAATTTTTTATATAAATCTAACAATTCCTTATGTTTTGAACAATCTTTCATAAATGTTGTAAATTTTTGCATTGTTCCTTGATATGCATTACTTTTTAAATCTCCTATACGAAAAAGCCTAATATAATCCATCATATCTCGTTCTTTACTAGTTAATCCGTTACCAATAATTCTATAAAGCTCTATTTCTTTACTTGTCCCTTTCACTTCTGCTAATAAATCTTCAATTTTTATTCCTTTAGCATTTTGGCAATATTCATCAAATGTTAATTCTCCTTTTATTAATCCATTTGCAATTTTTTCTCTTTTAGATAAATATATTGCAGAACTTTTTTTGGCTTCTTTTTGTATGTCGCTTTCTGTTATACTAATATTAGGGTATATACTAAATATTTCTTTAAGTAGTTTATTAAAATCATCTAAATTTATATTTTTACTTTTGCAAAACATTTTTCTACTAGTATCACTTTGTATAAATTCTTCTACTAGTGTAATTCTTACGTCTCTTTTTCCCGTTTCTTTATTAATTCCTTCTCTATCTACTCCATACTTGTTGTAACCTTTTTTATTATATCCTTCTCTATCTATTCCTTCTTCATCAAATCCTTGAGTATCATATCCCTGAAAATCATAACCTTTGTAATCATATTTTGTTCCATTTTCATGAATTCCATCTTTGTTAAATCCTCTTTTGTCATAGCCATTCCTGTCATAGCCTTCTTTACTATATCCTAAATAGTCATATCCTTCTTCGTCATAATAGTATTCTCCATTTTTATCATAACCATTTTCATTGAATGGTTCATTTGTTTTATAATGTATTCCACTTCTATCAAATCCTTTTCTATTTTTACCCCTATAATCATATCCTTCATCATCGTAAAAAGTTCCATTTCTATGCCTCTGAAATTTATTAAATCCTATAATATTGTATCCTTCTGAATCATATGTTAAGTGTCCTCTTTCATTACGACCTAATTCATCATATTGTGTATTGGTCTTATAATGTAACCCTTCTTTATTAAATCCTTTTTTATTATATCCTTCATAATTATATCCTTCATCGTTATAATATGTCCCATTTCTATTTGTTTTGAATTTATTGAATCCATTTTCATCATATTTTTCTGCTTCTATCAATTCTTTTTCTAATTCATCATAGTTTGTTATATATTCGCTTGGTTGCCCTTTTGAATATATATGATATAATGAAATTTTCCCAAAATCTTTGATATAATCTTCTATACTTCTTCTTTTATTAGTACTTTCATTAATTAATTCTTCTCTTTTTTTAGCTGAATCTGATTTGTTTTCATCCCAAGGATATACTCTATCCAATTCCATTTCTGTAAATTTTTTTATATCTGTTATAGGGTCAGCAATATAATATCTATTATCATTTTTATCTTTATATACAACTGCTGCGTGTAAATATTTATAGTCTTTTTTAGTGAATACAATATGAGTTTCATAGCCATTTTCTCTCAATTTCTTTAATAAATACTCACTATAATCAAGACTCCCGCCTTCATAATCTACATAATATCTTGTCGTAAACATAGAATGTTCTGTTTTTCCAATGTTATTTCTTTGGTTCCACTCATATTTTTTTGCATATTCACCTTCTGAAATCAATTTATTATATATTTCATCAATGCTTTCCATTTTATACTCCTTTTATTTGTTTTTTAGTTTCTTTATGCTATATTTATAAATTCTTCTATACTTTTATTATTTCTTAATTTTGCTATATATATGTTATATGTAGGTAAATTTGTTTTTAAAGGAATTTCTATAAATTTCCCTTCACTTAACTCTTTTTTTATTTTTTCTTTTATACCCAAACCTATACCTAAATTATTATCTACAAGAAATTCTCTTATATTTAAATCATTTATCTCATAACTTGAATTAATATAAATATTGTTTTTTATAAAGTATTTATTTATTTTTTCTCTTTCTAAGCTTTCCTTATTTGGCAATATAAAATTATATTTATTTTCTTTGTATATGTTTATAGATTTATTTTTTTCATAATATTCTTTTGATGTATATAAAACTTGTTCTAGTTCGTCCTGTAGTATTACTTCTATATCCCTTTTTCTTATGTTATATGGAAAGTCAAACATGAGTAAATCAATTTCTTTATTTGATAATGCATCAAGTCCATCTTTAATATTGCTATTTTCTATCACACTAATAGATAATGAAGAATTATGTGTTAAAGTTTTTAATATTGTATTGTATATATAAATATTATCAATTGCACTTGTTGTTTGAATTTTTAGTATTTGTTTTTCATGCTTATTACCTACATATTCATTAAACTTATTTTCTACATTACTCATTATTTCCATACTACTTTTTATATAATCAAATAGTTTTTCTCCATACTCTGTTAATTTAATTCCATTTGCCATTCTATAAAAAAGTTTGCAATTTAATTGTTTCTCTAAATTATTTATTCTTTGCGTAATTGCAGGTTGTGATATATATAATTTTTTTGATGCTTCAGAAAAACTTTTATATTTTGCTACTGTATAAAAAATTTTGTATAATTCTAAATTTATATTCACAACTCTCACCTTATTTTAATTATAATTTATTATTTTCCCAATGCATAATTGTTTTTTCTTATACAATGTATAAGTTTTTACCTCCTTTTCTTATCGTTTACATAATAATTTTACATTGTTTTGTTTTATTTGTAAAATTGTTATTTATTATATATAATATAAGTATTACTTATATTATCTTAAATTAAACAAAAGGGGACAGACCCTATTAGTTGAATTTTCGAATTCAACTAATGGGATCTGTCCCTCTTGGTTTTATTCTATCATTATATTCTGTAAAATTGTTTAATATATTTTACAAATTGATATGTGCAATTATTCATTAATTGCTTTTTTAATACAGCAAAGCCTTCTTGCACACTTTCATTTTCTATCTCTTTTATTATTTCAACTTTATTTTCTAATAGCAAATCTTTTATATCTTCTACATTTGTAAAACCTATTCCTAAATCATTTAATACAAAATCTTTCATTAATTCTATTGTAGTTATTTCGTAATTACTTTTTAAAACCTCAATATTATTATCTAAGCAAAACTTCTCTAAAATCTTTCCTCTATTTGTTGATTTATTTGGTAATATTAATTGTTCTTTTTTTATATCTTTTATGTCTTTTATTTTATTCTTTTTTATGAATTCTTTTGTTCCAAAAAAACAATATTTTGCATTATTTATTGGTATGAACGAAATATTTCTATATCTTTTTATATCCTCTGGTAAATTACAAACTAAAATATCTAGTTCACCATTTGAAAGCTTTTGTAGTAAATTTTCTGTTGTTCCAGTATATGTATATATTTCAACATTGGGATATTTTTTTGTAAACTCTTTTATTACCTTTATTAATAAATTATTAATTAATGTATCCCAACCACCTATTCTTATTTTTCCTTTATCTAAATCAATATATTTTGAAAATACATTTTCTGCATTGTTCATAGTTTCTATACTGTTTTTTATATACTCAAATAAATTTTCTCCTTCATCTGTCAGTTCTACTCCTTTGTGCTTTCTATAAAACAAAGGAAGTCCTAATGTATTTTCTAATTTTTTTATTGATTGTGTTATTGCTGGCTGTGATATATTCATATTTTTAGCAGCTTGTGATATATTTTTATGTTTTGCTACTTCATAAAATACTTTATATAACTCTAAATTTACATCCAAATTCATCATCTCCATTATAATTATATTGTATCACATTAATTTATGTTTTAAAAGTATATTATAAGTATAAATTATATATTGTGAATGTAACTTATAAGTAATTTGATGTTTTATGTAAATAATGTTATAATATAATTAGTTATATTTTATGTAGTGTTTTCAAAAAACTTTTTGAATTCAGAAACAAGACGAATTGTTTTGTAATTGAATAGAGAGGCTTTTTGAAAATGCTACAAATTTTTTTGGAGGTATTGTTATGTATTCTGTTGGTAAATTTGTAGGTTTTTGCTCTAATGGCGCAAAGGTTTTTGACCGGAATGATGGTCACAATGATGTTCATCCGATTGATGAATCTCTTTTGCAAGAGGCACTTTTGCAAGTTTCTCCTAGTGAAAACTTTGTAAAAAAATTGGTAATGTTTGACAGGGTTATAGGCCAAACAACTTGTGTTACTGTTGATGGAACAGACACAGTTGTTAAAGCTTTCCGAAAAGGTCGCAAGGGTCCTACTCCCATGGTACTTAATCGGGCTCCAATGGACTGCAAAAGTCTTGTAGTTATCCTTAAGAAAATCGGGAACGATGAGTACATATTGATAACCACATTTATTGGGCAAATGTCTGAAAGAGAACCTTGGGACCCTGCAATTATACCTGGCTCTTTGGAGCAGCAAAAAGCTGAAGCTTTTTGGGCTACTCATGCTCTTATCTACGATGAGAGTATAATTGTCCAAACTGCTTAAGGAGTGCCTTTGGTGCTCCTTCTCTTTTTATTTGAAAATATTCTTAAATTGTGATATATTTTTATGTAGAAAGAAGGAATCAAAATGGATATATTTACTAAAAAATTTGAAATTACATTTACAGATATTAATGAAAATAATGAATTAAGTGATAAAGGGCTTTTAAGATTAATGCAAGAAATTGCAGGTATTCACAGTAGTACAGTTGGTTATGGTCTTAATGATACTCCTAAAACTCACCTTGGTTGGGTAATTTTGAATTGGAAATTAAGAATTTTTTCACGTCCAAAATGGAATACTCTTCTTACTATAAATACTTGGAGTAGAAAAATAACACCTTTGTTTGCATATAGAGATTTTGAAATATATGATGATAAGAACAATTTAGTTGCTGTTGCTACTTCAAAATGGCTTTTATTTGATGTGTATAAAGGATCTCTTTGTAAGATTACCCCTGATATAAAAGAAAGATTTCCTAATACAAGTAAATCTGCTTTTGATGAAGAATTTAATGAAAAACTAAAAGAACCAGAGAAATCTAACTTTATATATGAATATAAAATTCAAGAAAGAGATATTGACTCAAATCATCATGTAAATAATATTAATTATATAGAGTATGCTTATGAAGCTATTCCTAAAAAAATACTTTCTAGTTTAAATTTTACTGATATTGAAATAATGTATAAGCATGAAGCAAAAATTGGGGATATTATTTCAGTATTTTATTGTCAAACTTCTGAAAATGAATATGTAGTTACTATAAAAGATTATGAACGAAAAAATATTCATGCAGTTATTAACTTAAAACAAGGAGAATAAATCTCCTTGTTTTTTTGTTACTATCTTAAATGGATTTCATATTTGAATGGACTATATTTAATCCTATGTATATCTAGCAATTTCATGTCCTCCTTTATATGCTCACTAAAATTTGCTATTATGCAGTTTTAAGTTCTAATCTTAATTTATCTGCTATCATTGCAATAAATTCGCTGTTTGTTGGTTTTCCTTTTGCTGCTGAAATTGTGTAACCGAATATTCTTTCTACTGCTTGTTGTTCTCCTCTTGACCATGCTACCTCAATTGCATGACGGATTGCACGTTCTACTCTACTTGGTGTTGTCTTAAATTTAACTGCTATTTCTGGATATAACTGTTTAGTTATTTGATTTATTATATCTATATCATTTATCACCATCATAATTGCTTCTCTTAGATATTGATATCCTTTTATATGTGCAGGTACTCCTAATTCGTGAATAACATTAGTTACTAATGCTTCTAAATTTTCTTCATCTTTTTTGCTTTGTTCTGATATTTCTATATATGGTGCCTTTATTTCTCTGTTAGCTACAGAATTTTGAACAGATTGTGGTTTGAAATATTTTATATCTCTTATTCTTTTTATTAATAATTCAATATCAAATGGTTTAACCACATAATATTCTGCCCCCAAATTTATTGCTTGTTGTGTAATTTTTGCTTGTCCTACTGCTGATAACATTATACATAATGGTCTCTTGCTCATGTTTGATGATGCTATTTTTTCTAATACACCAAGTCCATCTAAGTATGGCATTATAACATCTAATAATACAACATCTGGCTCGATATTCATTATCATGTCACATGCTTCTTTGCCATCTTTGGCAATACCTATAACTTCCATGTCTTCTTCTTTTTCTAAATAACTAACTAATGTCATTGCAAAATCTGGATTATCATCTGCAATTAAAACTGTAATTTTTTCTTTCAAGTTTATTCCCCCTAAAAACAAATTTGTAAATTTTTTACATTTCGAATTATAATATGATTTAATAAATATTGCAATAGTTTTTTGGAAATTTTTTCTAATTTTTCTCGAAAGTAGCTATATATCAATATATTTTTCTTCTAAAATATCATATTTTATAATTTTTAAAGTTTTTTTATTGTTAATATTTGTAATTTCATCTAATTTTTGTTTGTTTATTTCTACAGTTACTTCTATATTTTCAAGGTATTCTATATTTATAATCTTAATTTTACATTTATTAGCATAATATTTTAATTGTTCCAATTTATCATATTCTATACAAATTTTTACTTTATATCCTATATTTTTTTCTATAAATTCAGTCTGCTCCAAAGCTTTTAATGTACTATCTACATATGCTCTTAGTAAACCTCCTGTACCTAATAATATCCCTCCAAAATATCTAGTAACTATAACTAAAATATTACTTAATCCATTTTCTAATATAACTTTTAATATTGGACTTCCTGCTGTTCCTTGTGGTTCCCCATCATCATTATATTTTACGATAATTCCGCCGTTCTTTGGTTTCTATCGCATATGCAAAAACATTGTGTCTTGCATCATGATACTTCTTTTTAATTTCTTTTATATACTTATCAGCTTCTTCTGGTGTTTCTACATAGAAAACATGTGATATAAATTTTGATTTTTTTTCAGTTATTTCTGCAACTGCATTATTTTTAATTGTTTTAAATTTTTCCATCTTTTAATCCTTAATATTATTTATAATTTAAAGTCCTGCCGTAAATCCGTGTTGACCATGCTATTTGTAAATTAAACCCACCTGTTAAAGCATCTACATCTATTATCTCCCCAGCAAAATATAATCCCTTTACAATTTTTGATTCCATTGTTTTTGGATTTATTTCCTTTATAGATATTCCTCCTGATGTAATAATAGCCTCTTCTATTGGTCTCATGCCAATAATATTAATTTCAAAACATTTAAGTATTTTTACAATTTTAAATCTTTCTTCTTTTGTTATCTCATTTACTTTTTTATATGGATTTATTTTTGTTTTTTCTATTACTACAGGAATTAGTTTTTGTGGAAGTAATTTGTCCAGACTATTTTTAAACTCTTTATTCTTTACTTCACTAAAATCTCTTAATATTCTTAAATCTAGCTTTTCCTCTGTTAATGCTGGTTTAAAGTCTATATCAATTTTTACTTTATTTTCTTTAAGTAATTCATCTAGATTTTTATATCTTATTAAATGGGCTGATGCACTTAATATTATAGGTCCTGATACACCATAATGTGTAAATAGCATTTCTCCAAAATCCTCATATATAACTTTATCATTGCTCTTTAATTTTATTGCTACATTTTTTAAAGATAATCCTTGTAATTTTCCGCATACTTCTTCATTTGAAACAAGTGGTATCAATGATGGTCTTATTTTATTTATTGTATGTCCTAATTCTTTTGCTAAGTTATATCCTTCTCCTGTAGAACCTGTTACTGGATAACTTTTTCCTCCTGTTGCAAGTATTACTTTATTAGCTTTTAGTTCTTCACCGCTATCTAATCTTACTCCTTCAACTGCTCCATTATTTACTATTATCTTTTCTACTTTGGTATTTGTTAATATTTTTACATTTAGTCTTTTTAATACTTTAAGTAAAGCATTTAATACATCTTGTGATTTATCAGAAAGTGGAAATACCCTTCCTCCTCTTTCTATCTTGGTTTTAACTCCTTCTTCTTCTAATAATTTTATAATATCATTATTATCAAAATTATTTAATACTCCATAAAGGAATCTTCCATTACAAGGTGTGTTCTCAACAAATCCATTTATATCTATATTATTTGTTATATTGCATCTGCCTTTTCCTGTTATAAGTAATTTTTTACCACATGAATTCATTTTTTCGATGATTATTACTTTATCCCCAATATTTGCTGCCGAAATACCAGCAATCATACCTGCCGGTCCACCACCAATTATGATAACGTTATTCATTCAAATTATCCTCCGTTATATTATCTTGCATCATTGATATAGCTTTCATAACTCCTAATTTTCCATATTCATATGTAAGTCCACCTTGAAGAAATGCAGTATATGGTGGCCTTATTGGAGCATCACAAGACAACTCTATTGATGAACCCTGTGTAAATGCTCCTGCTGCCATAATAACTTGATCTGTATATCCAGGCATATCCCATGGTTCTGGAACAGATGATGAGTCTACTGGTGATGCAGATTGAATACCTTGACAAAATTTTATTAATTTATCTTTATCACCAAATTCAATTGTTTGAACAATATCTGACCTAATATTATTATATCTTGGTTCTACTTTATAACCTAATTCTTCAAGCATTTTACTAGCAAATATAGCAGTTTTTACAGCATTTGAAACAACTTGCGGTGCAAAAAATAAACCCTGTAATATTTGTTTATTTATTCCTAAACTTGGCCCAACCTCTTTTCCGAGTCCAGGTGCTGTTAGTCTTTCTGCTGACAATTCTACTAAATCTTTTCTTCCTACAATATATGCTCCATTTGGTGCAATTCCACCACCTAAGTTTTTTATTAAAGAACCAACCACAATATCTGCTCCTACTTCAATAGGCTCTTTTTTCCCAACAAATTCACAATAACAATTATCTATCATTACTATTGTTTCTTTACTTATATCTTTTATTAATTTTATCACTTTTTCTACTTTTTCTATATCTATTGTTTTTCTTAAAGAGTATCCTCTAGAACGTTGTATTTCAATTAATTTTACATTTTCTTGTTTTAGTCTTTGTTTTATTTTGTCATAATCAAAATCATTGTTTATTAATTCTATTTGTTCATATTTTATACCATAGCTTATTAAAGAACTATTATTTTTTTCTATTCCAATTACCTCGTCCAAAGTATCATAAGGTTTCCCAGAAATACTAATGAATGTATCTCCAGGTCTTAATACTCCAAATAGCACAGTAGAAAGTGCATGTGTTCCAGATATAAATTGTGTTCTTACTAAACTATCTTCTGCTTTAAAAATATCAGCAAATATTCTTTCTATATTATCTCTTCCAATATCACCATATCCATATCCTGTTGTTCCATTAAAATGCATTTCCGATAAATTGTACTTCTGAAAGGCCATTAATACTTTAAGACTATTATATTCTGCTATTTTTTCTGTTTTATTAAATATTGGTCTTAAATCATTTTCTACCTTTTTAGATAATTCTATAACTTCTTCTTTTATTTTAAATTCTTTATACATAAGAACCACCTTTTATAAAATTTTAGGCGGACAATTAAGCCCGCCCTCTTTTATTCGTTATTATCATTTTCTAACTCTTCTTCGTCTTCCTTATCTTCATCGTCCTTCACTTCTATATTATTTCTACAAGCCTTTACCCATATTATCCTTTTATCTTCGTATTCTTCTATTTTGTATGTTACTTTTTCTGTTTCTATAACAGGATTTTCATCATCTGATGGTATTCTTCCTAACTTTTCTATTAAATATCCTGATAATGTATCATATTCTCCATCAGGTATATCCACATTCAAGATTTTTCTTAAGTCATGTATAGATACACTTCCACTTATCATATAAGTATTGTCATCTATTTTTTCGTAATCTTTTTCTTCCTCATCATACTCATCAAATATATTACCAACTAGTTCTTCTATTATATCTTCCATAGTAACAAGTCCTGCTGTACCACCATATTCGTCTAAAACTATAGCCAATTGATGTTTATTTCTTTGTAAATCTCTGAACAATTCATTTATTTGTTTGTTTTCAGATACAAAATATGCTTCTCTTAATAATTTAGATATTTTTACTTTTTCTTTTTTACTAGCATATGCAAGTAAATCTTTTATAAATAGAAGTCCAACAATATTATCAATATTATCTTCATAAACTGGTATTCTGCTATATTTATATTCATGTAATTCTTTTAAAATATCATTTATATCTGAGTTAATATCTATTGCATAAATATCTTTTCTATGTATCATTATTTCAGATACAATTTTATCATTAAATTCAAATACATTATTTAATAATTCTTTTTCTTCTTCTTCGATTGACCCTTTTTCTTCTCCAACATCTATCATCATTCTAATTTCTTCTTCTGTAACAGTTTCTTCATCATTTTCGCCTATTCCAAATAATTTTGATATGCCATTTGTTGAAACAGTGAGTAATTTTACAAATGGTGCTGTAATAATAGATATTGTTCTAACTATTCTTATTGTACTAAATGCAATTTTTTCTGCATTTTTCATTGCTAATCTTTTTGGTACTAATTCCCCAAAGACAAGAGAAAAATATGATAATATCATTGTAATTATAACAATTGATATACTTTTCCATGCTGATAAACCTAATGGAATTAGGTTTTGCAAAGCTGGTGCTAAATCATCTGCAAATGCATCTGCTGCAAAAGCACTAGATAAAAATCCTGCAAGTGTAATTCCTATTTGTATTGTAGCCAAAAATTTACTTGGCTCTTTAAGCATCTTCCTAATCTGTTTTGCTTTTTTATTACCTTCTTTTGCTTGTTTTTCAATTTTTGCATCATTTATTGAAATAAATGCTATTTCTGTTGCGGCAAAAAAGCTATTCACAAAAATTAATATGGCTAATACTATAATTTGTGTTGCCATTAATTTATATCACGCTTCCCTTCTGTAATTTTACATCAAATATTATATATTGTCTGTAAATAAATGTCAAGAAAGATTGCTTAATTACATGCCAGTTTTAGGAAGTTTAATTTGAGTTTGACTTTTACTTTGTTTAACACTAACTTCTGATTCTTTTTTTTCTACGTCTATATTAGGTTCTTCTTTAGAATTAACCACATTAACAGTTACACTTTCATTTAATTCTAATTTTACTTCAATAAGTTTATCATAAATCTCATATCCTTCCTTTGTTCTAGTTTCTCTAATGTAATATGTTCCAGGTAATAAATTTTCTACTTCTATTTGTCCATTTTCATTAGTTGTAAGTCCTGTATATAATACATTTTTGTCTTTATCTAACAATTCAAATTCTACTCCCTGCAGAGTATTTTTTCCTGTTTCATCTTTTTTTACAATTACTATTTTTGTATCATTTTTAGTATAATATATCTTTTTTTCTCCTGATCCATCTTCAAAAGTATATCCTGTCATTGCATAGTTTTGCATACCACTATCAGCTGCTTTTCCATATAAGACTGGTTTTGTTTCAACTTCTCCTGATACATTAATTGTAAAATTACCATCTTCTGTAATATTTGTTACAGGTATTAATATTTTAAATTCTTCATTTGAACTAAACTTCTTTTTCTCATTATTATTTTTGTCTGTTATTTTTGCTCCTTCTATGTCTAATCCCTTAACTTCTACTGAATATGTATTAAAACTTGCATTTGCCGATACAGTAAAGGTTTGTGATACGTAATTGTTGTCTAAATTATCTATTTTCCATAAACTATCTTTTTGTTTAATTTTAAGTTCAGACGATACTTTTGTTGCATTTGAACTTTTGGCAGCTGATAATATTTTCTTTAATGCATTTAAAGTTCTTTTACCAGCTCCATCATTTGCTGCAGAATATTTACTAACATCTGTGCCTTCTAGAACGCAATATACTGCCTGCTTTGTAGCTAAATATGCTTCATCCTCTGTTTTACAACCTAATTCAGAAATAGTTTTATATGGATAGCCATTTATTAAAACTCTCCATACCATTACATTGTTTACTAACCCACTAATATTTACTGATTGATTTTTTACTTCTACTCCTGGTAAATTTCTATTCATACAATATGCTGGATACTCTTTTCCATTTACTTTATAAACTGCAATATATGTATGTATTCCTATTCCATCTTTAATTAATAAAGCATCTGTTAATCCTTTCGAATAAATAGTTGCAGTATTTATAGGTACTGCTGCCTTGCTTTTTATTGGTATTAAACTTATAACAATTATTAATATTGTCATTATTATTGATATCTTTTTCAATATTATTCCTCCTTTATTTGTACTCCTTGTATACAGAGTCTTTGATTTGGTTTATTTTCTACACATGTTATTAATGTTATTTTATTTTCCTCAGTTTTTTGTAAATATGACCAATCTGTATCTGATATAGTTTTTATTACTTTTACAGAATAGGTTTTTACTCCATATTTAGTTTTATATATTATTTTATCTCCTACTTTCAATTCTTTAAGTTTTGCAAAATAATTTATTGGATAACCTCTGTTGTGTGCTGCCAATCCTACATTACCGTCCCAGTCAGATGTATTTTCAAAATGTCCTACAAACTCTAGCATTACTTCTTGAGTTGTCCCTTCTGATATAGGAGCTACTAAATTTATTTTTGGAATTTCAACCTGCCATATATTTTCTTTAACATCTTCTTTTGTTTTCTCTAACTTCTTTTCTTTATTTTCTTTTGCTCCTTCTGATTTTTCTTCTTTTGCTTCAGTTTTTAATATAATTTCTTTATCTTCATGTTGATTATTTTTCTCCTCTGAACTTATTTTTATATATTCGTATATATCAATAGCTTTATAAATTGAAAAATTAAATATCCCATAAATGCATAAAGATATTATTAAAGAAATTA
>CANPYN010000008.1 GCA_947588635.1 uncultured Clostridia bacterium | reverse complement strand
TCTTTATTCACTCTTTTTATTAATATTTGCTCAGGATAATAATAAAATGCATTTCCAATGCTTGCAAATATTGCAAATGGAATTATATAATTTGAAATTTTTTCACCAGCGATTAATAAAACTACGCATTGCATTAAATTTAAAAATATTCCTATTCTAAACATAGAGACTAAATTTATTTTTTGAAGTCTATTTACAAGCATCAGACATACTAAGTAAGTTAAAAAGAAAATTATATAATACATTGAGACATCAACTATATTTCCTTGCGTTATTTTTAAGAAATAAATTCCCAAAAATACATCTTTAAACACACTTATAACTTTTCCTGCTAAATCAGATATTAAAAAATATCTCCATACATTATTTTGTTCCATTCGATTTCCCTATCTTTCTTCTACATCTTTTTCTTCTTTTCTTCTATCTAATACATTAACTATATTCTGTGCACACTCTATAAAGGTTCTTTGTATAGCTTCATCTGTACAGCCAGCGATATGTGGTGTTACAATAACGTTATTTCTTCTTTGAGACAATAAATTTGCATACTCTCCTATATCAATATCTAATCCCAAATAAAAATTAGGATTTTTATCCGCAAACTCTACTAAGGAACAAACATCTGTGATTTCAGTTCTAGAAGTATTTATAAATATAGAATTTTCTTTTAGTAATCCGACTTTTTCTTTTGATATTAAGTTTCTAGTTTGTTCTTTTAGTGGTAAACTTACATTTACAATGTCTGAATTTTGCAGTAATTCATCAAGTCCTACAAATTTTACTCCTTTTTGAGTTAAGTCTTTATGATTGTTTGGATGAAGTGTATAGCATAAAACCGACATTTGGAATATGTTTGCAATATTTATTAATCTTTTAGATATATTTCCTGCACCTATTAATCCAATTGTTTTACCTGATATATCATTTGGTTTACTTCCTAAAAATTTCTTATCACCTTTTCCATCTATAACTAAATCATTAGCTTCTTGTATTCTTTTGCTACAATCTAATATTAAAGCAAAAATATGCTCTGCAACTGATTCTACATTAGCTGTTGGGCAATTAACAACATTAATAAAATTAGATTGTAAGCATTCTTTATCTATGTGATCTAATCCTATTGACAATGTACCAATAATTTTAGGGCTCGTTATATTGCTAATCATATCTTTAACTATTTTTTCTTTTACTCCTATTATTAAAATATCATATATTCTTAATAACTCTTTTAATTCATTTTTTGTTGGAGATTTTTCTCCATTCCATACATCTATACTTATATTCTTTTCCTTTAATATTTTTACTGCTTGTGCATTTATATTTTTCGATATACTACATGCTCTTAACATTTTTTGCTCCTTCGTTATGAATTATTATTTATTTAGTAGAATTATAGCAAAAAATCAAATTGTTATCAATAACCTCTTGATTATATAGTTCGATAATAGGGTTTTCACTGAAAATTCCCCAAAAGTAAAATTCATTTCCCCATAGTTCTCCTTAAATATGATATTGATATAAGATATTATAATTTCTTCTAAATCTTTATAAACTGAATTAAATTTTTAATAATATTTTCAATTCTTTCAGTATGTATTACATTATCTAATAGTAACAAAACATATACAATAGAAGAATATATGGATATGTTTTTAATGGATTAAAATTTAATTATAATGTACAAACTGTTATTATAACTGATGAATATCTTATGGTAAATATAAAAAGCACTTAGTTGCTTGACTTTTATTAAAATCTTAAGTATAATAAATATAGGAAATGAATAACCGCAGTGAATGCGGTTACCACTACATAAGAGTATAACAACACATTCGCAATATTGGCATAGTGGAATGTGTTGTTATTTTATTCCTTATTTATTATTGAATTTACATATTTTATATATAAAATCGTCAATAAGGCTACGTTTATTGTTGAGGATACCATTAAGGCATAGATTACTACTACTATGTTCATTTCCTATGACAATTCCTATACAATATTGTTAGATAAAATACAATCGAGCAAAACAAATTTTTGAAAATATTAGTTTAAATTTGGCTATTGCTTTTTTTCAAAAATATAATATACTGTAATAAATTGATTGATATTTGTATCAATTTCCCAAGAAAGCCACGCGAGTTGTAAATATCTACGTCGTTGGTACCACACCAAAAATTTTTGAAGGATTTTTTAGATTTAAGAGTAAGAGTGAAAAGTGAAGATGTTAGAAAAAGAGTTATTTATGAAAGAAGCTTTAAAAGAGGCAAAAAAGGCTTATAAAAAAGAAGAAATACCTGTAGGAGCAATAATTGTTAAAGATGGGGTAATAATTTCAAAAGCTCATAATTTAAAGGAATCGAAGCACAGCAGTATTTCTCATGCAGAAATATTAGCGATAGAAAAAGCTAATAAAAAGTTAAATGCGTGGAGATTAGAGAATTGTGAAATGTATATAACTTTAGAACCATGTATGATGTGTATGGGAGCAATTATTAATTCTAGAATAAAAAAAATATATATTGGTACACTGGATCCAAAAACAGGTTCATGTGAATCAGTTATAAAAATAGAAAATTATAAATTTAATCATGTTGTGGAAGTAGAAACAGGAATATTAAAAGAGGAATGTGAATATATTTTAAAAGATTTTTTTAAAATGTTAAGAGCAAAGAAACGGAGGAAAAAATGAAACGAGGTAATTTCTCAAAAAAAAGGATGATACATTTTGGTATAGTTGGATTTATATTGATAATGGTAATATTAATTGCTATACTCCTTATGTTTAGATATCATGTAGAGGGAGAAAAAAATTTACCTTTTGATGTTACAAAGATTAATATTATAAGTACAGCTGAATCAGACCTTAAGCAGGATAGTAAGGATATATGGCATGCTAAAATATTACAAAAAAATGATGTTTTTTTTGTAATTGAAAAAAATAGCAATTACAAAAAAGAAGATGCAATTAAAAAAGTGAGTTTTGAAAATTTCCAAGTGATTAAAGAAAACGAAGATATGATTGTGGATATCTATAGACCAAGTAAATCAGTAAATACATATAATTATTCAGATGATTATAAAGTTCAAAATGCATTAGAATATAATGGAGGACAGTCAACTAATACAGAAACACTTCAAATTAATAATCAGGGTGGTATAATAGGATTTAGTGTAACATTAGACAACCTAGGAGAATATATATTTGAAGAAAATGAAAAATTACCAAGTGATGGAAGATTACTTGCAAAAGCAGGTATAAAATCAGAGGACATAAATTTTAAAATTACATTTGATTTAATAATAGAAACTGAATCTGATCATAAATTTAAAGCAAATATGGTTTTAGATTTACCAACAGGAAATATATTAGAAGATGGAGTTGGAAGCTTAGAAGATACAGAACTTGAAAATGTTATATTTAAGAGATTTTAATTTACAAAAAACATTTATCAAATAACAAATTGAAAACAATAAAAAAGCTTGATTATATCTAAATTAGATTATATAATAATATAGTAAATAGTAAGTTAACTTTTGTATGGAGAGTAATTCAATAGAAAACTATGAATCTCGTCAGGTCCGGAAGGAAGCAGCGATAAGTAGTCAATTTCTATGTGGGTTGCTTTCCATAGAGAAGTTAACTTATAATTTAAGGGGGAAAACATGTCATATACAGCACTATATAGAAAATTCAGACCGTTGAAGTTTAATGAAATGGTTGGACAAGAGCATATTACAGATACACTAAAAAAACAAATAATTGCTGAGAGAGTTGGACATGCGTATCTTTTTAATGGCGGTAGAGGAACTGGAAAAACATCCGCAGCCAAAATTTTAGCAAGGGCTATTAACTGCTTAAATCCACATGATGGGGAACCTTGTAATGAATGTGAAATTTGTAAGGCAATACTTTCTGGAGCTCTCACTGATGTTGTAGAAATGGATGCTGCATCAAATAATAGTGTGGAAGATATAAGAGCAATTAGAGATGAAGTAAATTTTTTACCAACTCGTGCAAAATATAGAGTATATATTATAGATGAGGTACATATGTTGTCAACAGGGGCATTTAATGCTTTGCTAAAAACTCTAGAGGAACCTCCAGAGCATGTTAAATTTATACTTGCTACGACAGAGCCTCAAAAATTACCAGCAACGATTCTTTCTAGGTGTCAAAGATTTGATTTTAAAAGAATTTCTAATCAAGATGTAATAAAAAGATTAAAAATAATATGCAAAGAAAGCAATATAGAAATAACAGACGATGCTTTGAGTATTATAGCTGTTCTTTCAGAAGGAGCAATGCGTGATGCGATAAGCATATTAGAGAGATGTACAGGAGAACAAAAAGGTATAATTAATGAAAATACTGTAAGGGATTTAGTTGGAATTCCAAAGACCACACAAATTTATTCTATAGTTAAAGCTATTGTTGATTCAAATGTAGATGATATGATTGATAATACAAATGATATAATAAATGAAGGAAAAGACATTGATAATTTTTTGTGGGAAATAATAAAATATATAAAAGATATATTAGTATATAAGGCAAGTAAGAATTTAGATATTTATAATCAAGAAGAAAAAAAACAAATAGATGAATTATCACAAAGAATATCTAAAGAAAGATTATTATATTTAATTTATGAATTATCACAGCTTTCAAATACTATTAAATGGTCATCGCAAAAAACAGTAATGTTTGAAGCAGGAATGATAAAAGCATGTGTTAATGTAGAAATGAATAATGAGAAATCAGCAGTTGGAAAAGATATACCTACGAGTGAACCAAAAGAAACAAGTAGAGAGCAGCAAATTAGGAATAAAAATCCAAATAAAACAAGTGCAGAGAAAAATACTTCAGGGGCAGTTATTAGAAATGCAGAAGAAAATAATAATAAAAAGACGTCAGATGGAAAAAATCTTTTATATTGGAATAATGTAATTAATAAAATTAAACAAGAAGGTAAAATGGGGATATATGTAAATCTTATCGGAAGTACAGCGAAGGAAGTAAATGATATGACAATTGAGGTGGAAATTCCAAATAAGAACTCATTTGCGAAAAATATTTTAGAAACTCACGAAAATAAAGCAGAAATTGAAAAAATTGCATCTATAGAAGCGGGAAAAACTATGAATATAAGATTTGTGAGTGCAGAAGATAAAAAAAAAGTTAATTTAAAAACAAATTCTATTGAAAATATGATAACAGATTTGGATATACCAATTAATATAATAGACGAATAAAGAAAGGAGAGTATTAAAATGTCAAAGAGAGGTGGATTCCCAGGAATGGGAGGATTTGGAGGAATGAATATTAACCAATTAATGAAAGAAGCAAAAAAAATGCAATCTGATTTAGAAAAATCACAAGAAGAATTACAGGCAAAAGAATTTGAAGCTACAGCTGGAGGAGGAGCAATAAGTGTAAAAGTAGGAGGAAACAAGGAGATAAAAGAAATAAATATAAGTAAAGATGTTGTAGATCCTGATGATGTTGAAATGCTTCAAGATTTAATTATTACCTGCATAAATGAAGCATTAAGAAAAGTCGATAGTGCACAAAGTGCAGCTATGGGAAAGTATAATATACCAGGTATGTTTTAATATCATAACACTTGTTGATATAAAATATGGACTAACCATTAAAAAAGAAAGGTTGTGTCTTTTTACAAATAATAGTAGGAAGTAGTAATTCTAGATAAAAAGGTGTAATTATAAAAGGGGATAATGTAATATGTCATACTATTCACCATCTATAGAAAAATTAATAGAAAGTTTTGAAAAATTACCAAGTATTGGTCACAAAACAGCAGTAAGACTTGCTTTTCATATGTTAGATTTAAATGAAGAGGACACACAAGAGTTTATAAATTCTATAGTAAATGCAAAAAATAATTTAAAATATTGTAGTAACTGTTATAATATTTCAGACACTAATCCATGTCCAATATGTAGTAGTTCTAAGAGAGATAATTCGGTAATATGTGTTGTAGAAGATGTACGAGATATAATGGCAATGGAAAGAACGCACGAATTTAAAGGAGTGTATCATGTATTACATGGTACAATATCTCCTATGAATGGAATTGGACCAGAGGATATAAAGATAAAAGAACTTTTAAATCGTATAGAAAATGGAGATATAAAGGAGATAATAATAGCTACAAATCCTAGAGTAGAAGGAGAGGCAACAGCTATATATTTATCAAAAATAATAAAACCATTAGGAATAAAAGTTACAAGAATAGCACATGGTATACCTGTTGGTGGAGATTTAGAATATACAGATGAAGTAACTCTTAGTAAAGCATTAGAGGGAAGAAGAGAATTATGATGAAAGAATAGTTAAATTATCACCAATTGCGGAGAAAAAACCAGAAAGAATTGATAATTCTTCCTTAGTAAATTCTTTGCTTATAGCAATTGCAATAGTACTAGCAAGTGCGACAAGTTCACAATTGGAAAAATCAGATATACACATAAAAACACCTCTTAATTTAATATATGAGGTGCTTTTTTTAATGTTTAATAAATTGTTGTTTGAGCGTCCGGACGTGAGGAAAAAATTTATTTCGTAGAAATGGAATTTTTTCCTCCGTCCTAGCGAATTAATTGCCTGTTTTTCGGGTCGCCGAGGGCGGCGACCCCTACAACGTTTGCATTTAATTTGTTGTTTATCCTTCTCGGGCGGAAATGGATTCCGCCCCTACAAATTACAATTTACCTAATAATATTTCACAAATATCTTTTGTAGAGTTTTTCTTAGCCAAAAGTCTAGCATTTATTTTCATAGATTGGAGTTTATTTTCTGAGTTTAATACAGTGTATAATTCTTCTTCTATATTATCTTTTTTCTTTATCCATATTGCTACTCCTTTATTTTCTAAGAACTCAGCATTTTCTTCTTCTTGACCAGGTATAGGATTAATAACTATTATTGGAAGACCAGAAGCTAAACTTTCTGTTGTAGTAAGACCTCCAGGTTTCGTTATTACTAAATCAGATACACTCATAAGTTCGGCTACTTTATTTGTATAAGGTAAAACTTTAACAGTTTCATCAGAGTTAGTTTTTGATACTAAATCATCAAATTGTTTTTTTATTTTTTCATTTTTTCCAGAAATAGCAATCACTTGTAAATTAGGGAAAGTTTCTATAATGGACTTTAACATTTTGAAAATTTTATCTTTTCCAAAGCCTTGTTCTCCTCCTGCAAAAAATAATACAGTTCTTTTTTTTGAAGATAAATTAAATTCTGATAAAACTTTTTCTTTATTATAATGTGCTAAAAATCTATTTGATAATGGTATACCAGTTACTTTAATTTGGTTTTCTTTTATTCCTCTGTTTAATAAATCCTGTTTCATTCCATCATGTGCTACAAAAAAATAATCTATATATGCTGAATGCATAAGCCATTGACTATGTGGGGCATAATCGGTAATAACTGTTGCAATTTTAGAATTTATTTTTTTCTCTTTTTTTAGTATTGCACACATATGGCTACTAAAAGGATGAGTTGATATTATTATGTCTGGTTTATAATTTTGTAATAGCTTATTTAATTTAATGGACATTATTTTTTGAGTCTTATCATTGAATTTAGTAAGAGGACCATTTTCGGCTCCATAATATACTTTTTTCCAAACCCAATGAGCATTTTTTGCAATTTCAGAGTACGCTTTTGTAGTAACTATATTTAAAGCTTTATTTATATATTCTATACAATCAACCATACAAGTTTCAGTGTTGGTATAATGTGTATCTATATATTCTTTTATATTTCGAGCAGCAGATAAATGACCGCCACCATAAGAACCATAAAAAATTAAAATTTTTTTCATAAAAACCTCATAACTCATAATTATTTTTTTCCTATTATACCATAAAAATTCATAAAAAAAGTATAAAATGCCAAAAAGAATACAAAATATATTTAAATAATAAATTGTTGTTTGAGAAGTGGGATGTGAGAAGTGAGAAATGAGAAGTTAGGGAAAGTTTACGAAGACTAGACCCGAAATCACACCTCTCACTTCGCACCTCTCACCTCTCAAACAACAATTTATTTAATTAATAAAATTATAAATGGAGTTAAATATGAAAACGATTTGTTATATTTTTTTAATAGTTATATTTTCTATTTGCTTAATATATTTTTCTGGAAATTTAAATGATAATAAGGTATTGGCGGCAAGCAGTAATTCTGCATCGGATTTACAGCTTATGGCAAGAGCAATAAATGGAGAAGCAAGAGGTGAAAGTTATGAAGGACAGGTTGCAGTTGGAGCTGTAATAATGAATAGAGTAAAACATAGTGATTTTCCAAATACAATTGCTGGAGTTATTTACCAACCAGGTGCATTTACAGCAGTTTCTGATGGACAGATAAATGTACCAATAGATAGTTCATCAACAGTAGTGAAAGCAGCACAAGATGCTTTAAATGGTTGGGATCCAACAGGAGGATGTATTTTTTATTTTAATCCAAATACTGCAACAAGTAGTTGGATATGGTCGAAAACTATAGTAAAAACAATTGGAAAACATCATTTTTGTAAATAAATAAGATTGGAGAGAGATAATGAATAAATATCTAAAAACAATGAAAAAAAATTACCTTTATGGGATAATGATTTTATTAATAATAATTAGTATAGTGTTGGGATACTTTCTATATAAAGAAAGACAAGATTATACAACAGCAACTCATAACCAATATAATTTGGCCTTATATGAATTAATTGATTATGTACAAGATGTAGAAAATTATTTAGCTAAATCAACCATTACAAGCACACCTGAACATGGTGCAGAAACTCTTAATAAGGTATGGAGAGAGGCAAATTTAGCACAGGTATATTTATCGCAACTTCCGGTATCAAGTACTGAACTTGCAAATACTGCTAAATTTTTAAATCAAGTTAGTGAATATAGCTATTCACTTTCAAGAAAGAATATATATGATGAAGAATTAACGCAAGAAGATTTAGATAATTTAAAACAATTACATGATTATAGTAAGGAATTAAAAAATACATTGGATCAATTATCTACAGATATGAATGAAGGTAGAATAAGTTGGGATGAATTAACTAAGAATACAGAAATTGCTTTTGCACAACAAGTTGATAATTTGTCTGCAGAAACTTTTAAAAATTTAGATGAAAATTTTGGAGAATATGCTGGATTAATTTATGATGGAGCATTTTCAGAACATATGGAATCTGTAGAAAAAAAGGGACTTACAGGAGAAGAAATAGATGAAGAAAAGGCAAAACAAATAGCAAAAGATTTTATTGGAGAAGATAGAATATTAGAGTTAAATTCTAATGGATTAATAGAAAATGGAGATATACAGGTTTTTGATTTTAGTGTAAAAGTTAAAGATGGAGATGATAATAATCCATTAACAATATCAATATCTAAAATTGGTGGTCATATTGTAAATATGAATTATAATAGACAAGTAGATATGGAGGTACTTTCTCAAGATGAAGCTAATAATATAGGGAAAGAGTTTTTAAAATCACGCGGAATTCAAAATATGAAGGAAACATATTATTTAAAAGAGGGTGGAATTGTAACAATAAATTATGCTTATGAGCAAGATAGTGTTGTTATATATCCTGATTTGATTAAGTTAAAAATAGCTTTAGATAATGGTGAAGTATTGGGGATGGAAACTAGTGGATATTTAAATAATCATACTACAAGAGATATTCCTAAGGCTAAAGTTTCAATGGAAAAAGCAAAGGATAACTTAAATAAAAATTTGGAAATAACAAGTGAAGGATTAGCTATAATTCCAACAGAATGGAAAACAGAAATACTTTGTTATGAGTTTAAAGGGAAAATAGATGAAACAGATTTTCTTGTATATATAAATACTGAAACTGGAAGAGAAGAAAATATTTTAGTTATTATAGACACACCAAATGGAATCTTAACACAATAAGTGTCAAAAAAATATTTACAAAATAACAAAAAAATAGAACAAATTGTTAAAATAAAAAATAATATTTTGCAAATAATATAAATAGAAAAATGAAACTTCATTTTTCTAAAGGAGGATTTCAAATGGCAAGAAGCAAAGGATTAATGTCTGAAAATCTAAAAGAAGAAATCGCAAAAGAATTAGGAGTATATGAACAAGTAAAACATGAAGGATGGGGAAGTGTATCCTCAAAAGATTGTGGTAGTATGGTTGCAAAAGCAATAGAGATAGCAAACAGAAAAGCATAACTTAAAAGACGGATAATATTATTTTTTATCCGTCTTTTTAAATACAAATAATTTACTTAATACGTAATTGCCAACAGTAACTACAACTTGAGATATTAATTTTATTATTTTATCATTTAAATGAAGAACAGTAACACCAAGAAACATTACAAACATATCCATACCTAATGTTAATAGCCTTGAGACTACAAATTTAGAAGCTTCCTTTAATTTATTTTTTTCTTTACTTTTAAATACATATTTTCTATTTGTAAAATAAGCAAATATTACTGCAATAATCCATGATATAATATTGGCAGTTTGTAATTCAAATGCATTTTCAGGATTTAAAAATGTTAAAACACAAATATAATAAGTAGCTAGACTTACTATTGTAGTTAAAACTCCAACAATTAAATAATTTATGATTTCTGCATATTTTATATATATTGCTTTAATTTGTTTCAACATGATTAGGTACTCCTTTATTTAGAACTTCTTAATTGTTTTAATTTATCTGAATATTTTGTATAATTTATTTCAAAATCTTGCTTGTTTTTTCTCGTAAAGGTGTCTAAAATTAATCCTCCAAAAAAAGATTGTATAGTGCAAATATAAAAGAAGATGGATGCAATAAATGATGGGATTTTTGGAACTAGTCCAGTTTTAAAATAATCAATTAAAACAGGAGTTATAAATATACTGCCAATTATAAATAATACTAATGATAACCACATAAAAAATGATAAAGGTCTATAATTTTTATATAATGTAACAATGGTTTTTAGTACTTTAAATCCATCTGAATAAGTATTTAATTTCGACTCACTTCCTTCAGGTCTATCTTGATATTCGATTATTACGTTTTGTGTAAATAAATTTTTATCTAAAGAGTGAATAGTCATTTCAGTTTCTATTTCAAAACCTTTTGATAATATAGGAAAGGTTTTAACAAATTGATAGCTAAATGCCCTATAACCAGTCATTACGTCTCTAATATTGCTTTTATATATAAAATTAATAAGTGATCTAACTAATTTATTTCCAAAATTATGAAAAAGTCTTTTGTTTTCTGTAAAATATGTAGAAGATAATCTATCTCCAATTACCATATCTACATTATCGTTTAATACTAATTCTGCCATTTGCTTTGCATTTTTGGAAGGGTAAGTATCATCTCCATCTGTCATTATATAACATTCAGCGTCTATTTCTCTAAACATTCTTTTTATAACATTTCCCTTACCCTGTTTTTTTTCGTATCTAACAATTGCACCAGCATTTCTTGCTATTTCATCTGTTCCGTCAGATGAATTGTTATCATATACATATATAGTAGCATCTGGTAAATCATTTTTAAAATCTTCTATTACTTTTTTTATTGTTTTAGCTTCATTATAACATGGTATTAATACGGCTACTTTATCCATTTAATTACCTCCTGATGAGATTTATTATTTATTAATTTTTTTGTTGTATAGGAAAAGCCCACTGTTGTTCTTGTTGTTTATTATGCTAAGACCTAATAATATTGGTAAACATGTAAATAAACTATAAATATATCTAAATTCACAAAAGACTGGTGAAGCTAAAGTTGTAAACCACAAGCATAATATAGGAACAAATATAATTGTTAAATTATATCGTTTTTTATATATACAGTAGGTTAATGAAGCCAACACTAGCCAGAAAGTAAATCCTATGCTAAATATCATTGAAAATACAGGTATGCTTCTTTTACCAATAAAAGAGTCATATAATCTTAATGGTTGTATATTTAATATACTATCATTATGCAAGTTCAATTCTGGTAATCTCCTAGCTTTATTTACACCTCTTGCAACAATCCAATGAGATGCTTCTGGATACCAATATCCATATGAATTACATAAGAAAGATTCAATATATGTTGAAGGATATTTGCCTAATAATTTAATCCATAATTTTATAAAATCAGATTTATTTTCTTTAAATGCCTTATCATCAAAGCAATTTTTAACAGGGTCAGATAAACCTGGGTTATATAATTCACCAATATTATCTTTAGTAAAGAATTTATTTATTTCTTTTTTTTCATCTTCATTAAGTTCATCACTGTGAAATTTAACAGTTCTTGCAATTTGTTGCATAGGTACTGAAAGTGCTTCTCTTATTGAACCCTCCTTAATATTGAAGGCTTTAAAAATAACACTTTTCCATAACATAAAGAAAATAAATACTATAGCAAACATTAGCAAGATTTTTTTATAATATTTCTTAAAAAATATTATGAAAAAAGGTAAAGATAATATTAAAACATATATTCCATTGTTTCTAAATAGAGTTAATAATATCATTACTATTGTTGTAAAAAACAACTTTAAATTTGAACTGAAGAAATTATCTGTTTCTGTTGCCATGGATGTAATAGCTATTATAAATAGTAGCATAGTTAATGCAAATGGAATATCTTTCCACATTGTTATACTATATAACCCATGTATAGGATAAATAGCATAGAAAATTATCGAGATAACGATAAATATTGTTGGAAATTTTTTTCTTTTCATATAGTAAATTGAAAAGGCGAAGATTCCAGACATTGCTATAATTTGAATTAATGAATATATAGCTACTCCTATATTATAATTATGTAAGAGTTTTCCTATATTCATAGCAACAGAAATCAGTGCTGTATGTGCAATAGGATGATGATTGCTTAATGTGTCCAATCCTAGTGATTGACCTATTTGATTAATTGAATCTGCTGTTAAATTACCTGGGAAATATGTTAAAAAATATGGTATATAACATATAAAGATTATTGCCCAAATAATAAAAAAGAATTTTATGTTTGTTTTTTTAGTATCATAATTAAAATTTTTATTTTCTAAAAATTTATATAATAGAATTAATGAACTATATATTATTGAAAAATATCCAATAAAAATAATTATATCTTTTCTGTTAAATAGATGATTTAGATTAGAATATGTACTTATATTTTTACCTAAAATTTCAAATAATACTAATATAAAAGTTAAAGTACATACACATATATTTAATCGTTTATTAGATATTTCAATTGCTTTTTTTATCATAAGGGAGAACATTATTAAAACAGGTATAAATACAAAGGAATTACTATTAAAAAAAACTAATTTTTCGTTTTGATAATGTAAGATTATGCTAGCTAAAGAAGCAAATCCTAATATAATAGATATAATTATGTTTAAATATTTTTTCATTTTAAACTCCGTATTTTTTTATTATTTCATTTACAATTCTAATGCTAGCCTTGCCGTCTCCGTAAGGATTAGATGCTTTGCTCATTTTATCATATATATAATTATTAGTCAACAACTCCTTTATTAGAGAATAAATAGTTTCCTCGTTTGTGCCAGCTAATTTTAATGTGCCAGCATCTATTCCCTCGGGCCTTTCTGTTGTATCTCGCAATACAAGGACAGGTTTACCAAGTGAGGGGGCTTCCTCTTGTATACCGCCACTGTCTGTTAAGATTAGATAAGATTTATTTATAAAGTTATGAAAATCAATTACATCTAAAGGATTAATTAGTTTTATTTTTTCGTCATTTCCTAGTATTTCATTAGCTATTTTTCTAATTTCTGGATTTAAGTGTATTGGGAATATAACCTTCACATCGGAGAATTCGTCGGTTATTCTTTTTATTGCTTTAAATATATTCTCCATAGGTTTTCCTAAGTTTTCTCTTCTATGTGTAGTAAGAAGTATTAATTTATCATTTCCAATCCAATCAAACAATTCATGTTTATAATTAGGAATAACAGTTGTACTTAGTGCATCAATTGCTGTATTACCTGTTACATATATAGTATCAGGATTTTTACCTTCATTTAATAATGTTTGTTTACTCTTTTCTGTTGGTGCGAAATGCATATCAGAAAAATCTCCGACAATTTGTCTGTTCATTTCTTCAGGATATGGAGAATATTTATTCCATGTACGAAGACCAGCTTCTACATGTCCTATATCCGTTTTTGTATAATATGCAGCAAGTGCTCCTGCAAATGTAGTAGTTGTATCACCGTGAACTAATACAAGGTTTGGCTTTTCTGTATTGATAACATTTTCTACCCCTTTTAAAGCCCTACTAGTTATATCACTCAGGCTTTGTCCAGATTTCATTATATTTAAATCGTAATTAGGTATTATATTAAATATATTTAAAACTTGATCAAGCATTTGCCTATGCTGTGCTGTTACACAAACCACACAATCTATTTCTTTTCTTGATTGTAATTCTTTAACTACTGGAGCCATTTTTATAGCTTCTGGCCTTGTACCAAAAACGGTCATAACTTTTATTTTATTCATTAATGCTTGTCCTTCTTTCCTTATTTAATAACGAAAAAAACATAAATTTAATTAATTTGAAGTATTGAATAAATCTTTTTGGTTGAATAATTGCTCTATATAACCATTCTAGATTAAGATGAATTATCCAATTTGGAGCTCTTTTTAAATTTTTACTTATTACATCAAAACTTCCGACCTACAGGCATAAGTATTTTAACTTTTTTTAAATTTTCTTTATATTTAAATATAAAGTTTTCTTGTTTAGGATTGCCTAAGCCAACAAATAATATATCGGGATTAGCATCAATTATTTTGTTTATAACTTCATCTTCATCTAAAAATCCACTACATGTACCAACTATGTTTATTCCAGGATATGTTTTTTGAAGTTCATGCATTGCTTTTTCAGCAACACCTTTTTGTGAACCATATAAAAAAATTCTAGAATTATATAATATGGTTGATGAACATATCTTTTGCATTAAATCTATTCCTGCAATTCTTTCTCTAATTTTTCCGTTATTTAATTTAGAAAAATAAACTATTCCAATTCCATCTGGAATTTGATATTTTTCAGAGTTAATTTTATCTATATATGATGGATTATTATAATTATTTACAATTATTTCTGGATTTATACTAGCTATAATTATTTGCTTATTATTTTTATAATCTCGTAAAATATTACTGATTAAACAATTAAAATTATCTGTACATACATTAAAACCTAATACTTTTTCCTTATTCATAAATTCTCCTAATTATTTTTTAAAATTTTAAAATAAATCGTATAAATTTTTTCTGCTAGTTTGTATAATTTTCCATTTTTATAGTTTAATATAATTTTGTTTTGATATTCAATCGTACTATTTAAAGAATTAATAGTATTTTGTAAAATCAAATTGTCGTGCTCTTTTTGTGATATTTTATTAAGTAATAATTCGTTTTTTTTATTTATATTTTCAATTAAATTATTTTTTAAAATATAGTCATTTACCAAAATATCATGAAGCTGTTTATATTTTAGATTTATATTATCAGTTAAATAATTTTTAATTACAGTTAAAAATTCATTTTCTGCGTTATCAGAAAAATAGAATAATTTTTCTTTTATATTATTTTGTTTGTTTCTATATTCATTAGAACGAGCTAAAGACAAAATTTCTGGGATATTTTTTGTTTGATTAGTATATGGTAAGATATTTGATTGAACTAAATCATTTTGAAGTGTATTAAAATCTCCTAATTTTTTATTAATATTATTTGAAAAAATTGCTACAGGTATATTATTATATAATGCTTCAAAAATTGCAGAGGAATTGTCAGATAAAACCACATCTGATTTAGATAATAAATCAGATAAATTAGTGTTTAAATCATACCATTCATTTACTACATTTTTTAAAGCCTCTAATCTCTTTTTTTCATTGTTTAGAAAACTTGTCCCATGATGAAATTTTGTAATTACATAGTAATCTGATTTTAATCCGTTAAGTGTAGTCGTTAATTCATCAATCGAACTTAATTCACCATAAGTTGGTAAATATAAAAGAGTTGGCTTTTTATGGTTTGAATGTGATTTTATAGATTTATATTTTAGGCTACCAATAACAATGGGATTAGAAAACACCTTAAAGTATGAGGCTTCATATTTACTATGACACAATATTGCATCATAATATATGTTCCAATCAGGTTGCAGACAGGGATTAGGTTTTGAAGTAATTAGACCATAAGGAAATTTAATTCTATATATATGATTAATACTAAAGTATTTATCTGTTGGATATGGTTCTAATAATATTTTATAATTTATATCATCTGGCTTTCTTTTAGGTGTATAATTATTTTTTAATAAATAATTATACGTAGTATCAAATAAAGCATCAAAGCCGTCTGTATATTTTGATTTAGGAATATATATATCTAAAGAAATGTTATTATTTAATAATGTTTTAATTCCTTTTTCTATATATTGAAATTGAATTAAATTTTCTATAACTATTGCTACATCTTTCTTATTTATAATATCCTACCTCCAATCGATAAAAATTATTCAAAATTTTTTAAAAGATTTACTATGATTTTGGCCTTTTCATACCAAGTATTTTGCAAGGCTTCTTTAGTTAATAATTTAAAATAGGTTTCGTCTTTAAGGTTTACACAATTATCTATTAATTTTATGAATTCATTATAATTATTTGATATAAAAACAGATTTATACTTTTTACATTCTGTCATTGCTGTAGTAACAATAGGTTTTCCCAGTGCCATATATTCAAATAATTTAACTGGAGAAGTTGCTTTTGTAATGCTATTTATTAAAAATGGAATAATACAGACATTAAATTTTGATGCATAATTTTGTAATATACTATAATTTTTTGCTCCTAAAAAAAATATATTTGAATAATTATTTATATTATATTTATCTAAGGAATCATCATATTTTATCCCAAATAAAACAATATTATATTGAGGCCTTTGTTTTGCTAAATATATTATTAAATTATAATCAAACCAACTTGCAAGTGCTCCATAATACCCGTATAATTGGCTTATTTGAATCAAGGATAATTTGATATTTATTTTCAAAATTAAAATTCTTATCTACATTTTGAAAATGTTCAAAATCAACACCATTACAAGCAAAGGCCATTTTTTCTTTTCCTCTTTTTTTTAGAATATCTTTTTCTAGTTCAGTTGCAGTAACTATTACAAAAATATTTTTAGTATCTTGCAACATGTAATTATATTTATCAATTTGATTTTTAGGGAGTTTATTTGTTCCTATTATTTCTGGACTTAGATCATCAATATATTCATATATTATTTTAAATCCGTTATTAATATATCGTTTTAATTTTTTTAAAGACATATTAAAATCTGTTGAATAGATTTGGATATATTTTGGAATATTCTTTTTTTCTAATTTTGAAAATAATAATTTTTTAATAGGAATATTATTAAAATTTATTAAATATAAATTATCATTTATTTTTCTCATATTTTTTACTTTATCAGTCATAGTAGTAACTTCATAAAAAATTAAACAGTTTTGCTTTGCTAAATTCATTGAAATATGTTGAGGTCTTTGAAATAGAGGAACATTCCAACCAAATGTACTTTTCCATATTATTATTCTATGGTATCCACCATTTAGTAATTTATCAAACATTTTTGAATATTCTTGATAATGAAATATAATATTTAAATAAGAAAATATATTTAATTTTGCTAAATATTTAGATTTTATATATTTATAAATTTTTTTAAAAGTTAAATATAATCCATCTTTTTTTAAAATAGCTAGTATTCTTAAAAATTTTTCTTTCATCTTGACTCCTTTACATATAATGTTAAGGCAACTAATATTGGTGTGCATGTAAAAAGACTGTAAACATATCTAATGTCTACCATTGGACCAGCGAGTTGTGTTAATAATACAAGTAATAATGGCATAAAACCTAAAATATATTTATAATTTTTTTTATATATTAAATATCCAAAACATATTATTAATAAATTAAAGTAAAAACCAGGATTAGTCATTGTTGATAGTAAAGGCATGTCATTTTCATAAATTTTATCATTTATTACATTTATAAAATTAATATTATAAAAATCATTTCTTATATTTGTATCACTTGGTAGCATATTGGGTATTAGTGCTGAGGAGTCAGTTTTAAAATTTTCTAATCCTTTTGCACCATCATTATCTAAATAATAAAAACGATATGTTGTACAAAGGAAAGATTCAATACTTCGTATTGGATATTTTATTAGCAATTCTAAATTAAATTTTAACAACTCTAATTTATTAGAATTTATTTTTTCAATATTTAGAATTCCTTTTATTGGGTCAGCAATAAGGGGATTATATAGCTCATGTATATTATCTGACATTATATAAGATTCTATGGTTTCTTTTTGTTGTGATGTTAAATTTTGAAATTCATATTTATATATTCTAGCCATTTGCTGAGATGAGATGGAATACATTTCTGCCTTAGATCCATCTAATATACCAAGTGATTTCCTAATAGGAATATCAATAATTATAAATATTAATATTGGAATAACAAACATAATAAGTATTCTTGACCAATTTTTTTTACAATATATTAATGTAATTGGAAATAATATTAAAATAATATAAATTCCATTTTTTCTAGATAACATGGCTAAAAGAAAAACTAATATCATAAAAAAAATATATTTATTTGATTTAATAATTTCTTTATTTGTACATAATTCTATAATTCCAATAGTAATTAAAGTAATAAATAAAGAAAAAATAATATCTTTTGTAAGCCACGTACTATATAAAGGATAAATTGGAAACAGCATAAAAAATAATAATGTAAATAATCTGAATTTTATTTTTACTTTTTTATTTGCCATATAATAAATAATAAATGAAAAAGTAAAACACGATAATATTACTTGAAATAAAGTATAAATTAATATGCCAATATTATAGCTGTTTAGCAATTTTCCTAAAATTAAACATAATTTAATAAATAATGTGTGAACATATGGATGATGATTTGTAAGGGCTGCATTATTTAAAGCTTGATTTATTTGTACTATAAAATCGTAATTTAAATTTCCTGGCAAACTGTTAATTAAGTATGGAATATATGCAATAAATATTAATAATGCTATTAAAAAAAATGATTGTTTATTATTAGTAAAAAATTTATATTCTTTATTTGAATTTTGTTTTATATTATTTATTTTTTTATAAAATAATTTAATAATAATAAAAAATAATAAAAATATTGCAAAAAGTTTTACTGTAATAAAAAATATAAATTTTGTTGAACTAGGAGAAATACCCTTTAAAAAATAGTGTGAGGTCATATAACTTAAAATATAAATAAGGGCTATTATAAATGAAAAAATTCCAACAATTATGTTTAATCTTTTTTCATTAAATATAATGGTATTTTTTAATAAATAATAAAATGCTATAAATAAAATAATATACAAATAACTATTATTATAAAAATATATAATATTAAAATCATAATTAAACTCAGATAAAATACCTAATTCTAATATGAAAATAAATATTAAAATAATAAAAGGTTTTATATAATTATAAAAAATATTTGATATATTTTTTTGCATTAAAATCTCCTTATTTTATATATTTAAAAATTAAATTATTATCAATTTTTCTCCATTTATTTAAGAAATATTCTCCTTTTTTCTTAATTAATTTATTATGAGCCTCTGTTCCACTTTTGGTTGTTTGATGAGGAAGATGTCCTACTCCCAAATGTGTAGAATAGTAAATTTCTTTACCATAGTGTCTGATTTTTAAGGATAGATCAGTATCTTCATAACATGTAGGATCATAATTTAAATCAAATCTATCTATTTTTTCAAATAATTCTTTTGAAATAATAAATCCACAAGTTGCTAAATATCCTATATCATTTCTAGCAATCATATTAGGATCCATATATTTAAATTCATAGGAATCTACTACCTTATAAGCAAAGCCTAATTTATTAAACCACCCAGCACCCCATCCAATAGCGCCTACTTGTTTGTTTTCTAATAAAATATTTGTATAATTATCTAACCAATATTTATTTAATATCCATTCATCACTATCTAAAAACAGGATATATTTTCCAGTTGCGTTTTGAACACCTAAATTTCTTCCAGAGGAACAACCATTTTTTTTATTTCGTATTAATGTAATTTTATCTTGATAATCTTTTTCTAGAATTTCATATGAGCCGTCTGTACTCATATTATCAACGACAATAATTTGGTAATTATATCTATCTTTATAGTAATAGAGAGTATCAATACATTTAAAAATAACATTTTTATTATTATAATTTAAGATAACTATTGATAAGTTGTTATAAGCATCATTTTGTAATTGTTTGCTATTTATAGGGAATAGGATATCTAGTATTTTGGAACATCTACTGTACCAATTATTATTATTTATAAATAGGTCCCTTTCTGCTATAGATTGCTCAGAGATTTTTTTTGTATTGGATATATCTATTTTTTTAATCCAGTCCTCAGGCTTAGAAGAAATAAATGTTTTAGGATAATTTTGAATATCTGGTAAATTAGTTGCTAGTATTTCTTTATTCATTGAAATATATTCAAATATTTTTAAAGGAGAAACGTAGTCTCCTATTTTACCTGTTTTAAAAGGTAAAATAGCAAAATCAGAATACTTTAAATAAGAGGGCAATTCCTCTTGCTTTTTTATACCCAAAAAATGTACATTTGATGGCATTTCTTGTTTTATATGTTTTATACTACTATAATCTCCTATTAGGTTAATAGAGATATTTTCACTGCTATTTGCCACTTTTTTTATAATATCCCAATCAAACCATTCTCCCCAAAGTGAGCCATAATATAATAAAGTTTTTACTCCTAATATTAAATCATCTGGTTTTGTATATTGTTTCCTAGGATCAAATAATTCATCATCAACAGCATTTGGTAAATAATAAACAGGTTTTAAGTTGTTACAATATTTTTTTATATAGTTTTGAGTTTGCTCTACTAATTTATTAGCAGTGGAAATAATCATATCTGCATTAATTAGCATTAATTTAAGAGTATCTTTACTAAAAAACATATCTCCTAGAGAGGTTTCCCAATTATCTATATTTTCATATACAACTTTACATTTTTTAAGTATTGCTAAGCCTAGAAATTTTTCAAATAATTTGATTGGGGCTTCAAAAATAAAAATATCATTTTCGTTTGCATAATTGGATATTTCCTCATATTTAGCATTTTCAATATATTTATGATAAACTGAGGGGATAGAGATCATTGGAATATTTGACTCTGCACATTCATAGGCATAAATGTAATAAATAGAAAATCCCATTTTGTTAAATATTTTAGCAAGTTGTGCGCTACGTTGACCACCTCCAACATCAAAATAAGGCACTGTTGCAAATATAAAAATATTCTTATTTTTTTTATAAATTGCATAATCTTTTTTTTCTTTTATATTCAAATTAAAATTTTTATATTTTTCAGTCATATCAATATAGGATTTTCTTTTAAAAATTCTTATTTTTATTTGATACCAAATTGCACCACAAGTTTTTTTAAAACCATAATATTGATAATAATTTTTTGTTTTTTTAATAACATTTTTTATTTTACTCATTTGTAATCTCCTATTTTTCTAATACTTTTTTTTCGTATTCTGTGCAGATTTCCTCTGAATTACCCATTTTAAATATTTTACCTTTTTGTAGCCAAACAACTTTATCACATAATTCTTTAATTTGATTTATTGAATGAGATACAAATAGCACAGTTGTTCCACCATTAATTAATTCTTTCATTTTTTTCTCACTTTTTTGTTGAAATGCTAAGTCACCAACTGATAGGATTTCATCCACTATTAGAATTTCTGGGTCTACAACAGTAGCGATAGAAAATGCAAGTCTTGCTACCATACCGGAGGAAAAATTCCTAACAGGAACGTCAAGAAAGTCTTTTAATTCAGAAAAATCAACTATTTCATCAAATTTTTCTTTTATAAAATTTTTAGAATAACCTAAAACGGCACCATTTAAATAAATATTTTCCCTAGCTGTTAAATCCATATCAAAACCTGCACCAAGTTCAATCATTGGACAAATGTTACCATATATTTCCACATTTCCTTTTGTTGGTTTCATTACTCCAGCTATAATTTTGAGCAGAGTAGATTTGCCGGCACCATTATTACCAATGAAACCAATTACCTGTCCCTTTTTTACTTCAAAATTTATATCTGATAATGCCCAAAATTCATTTTTTTCTTTTTTTTTAGACTTAAAAAGATCTATAAAAAATTGTTTAAGAGAAAAGTTTTTTTCAATACCTAAATTAAATTTCATAGAAACATTATTAACTTTTATCATTATAACCTCCTAAACATAATATATAAATTTATCTTGATTTTTCTTAAATACTACTATTCCTAAAACTAGTATTAACAATGAAGATAGTATACACACTATCCATGTAAATGGTTGAGGATTTTGATTATATAATATAATTTCCCTGGCAAAATTTATATAATGGTACATTGGATTTAGTTTGAGGAATGGTTGTAGTTTTGTAGAGATAAGTGTAATGTCATACATAATAGGCGTTAAGTATGTCCATATCATTGTTATTATTCCATAGATATAGAACATATCTCTTAAAAATACTGAGATAGTTGCAAGTATTAATCCCATACCTAGTGTAAACATGAATAAACATGCAAATGAAAAAGGCAACAATAGGTGATGTATATTAATACCCGTTCCAGTGGCAAATATCACTATATATAAAGGAATTAATGTTAATAAAAAATTAATTCCAACGAATAAGCATTTAGAAAGAGGAAATATATATTTTGGAATATATATTTTATTTAGTAAAGAGAAGTTAGCTACTACTGAACTCATTGATAAGTTTGATGCTTCTGTAAAATAATTAAACATAATTAGACCACTCATTAGATATACTAGATAATTAACCCCTGGAGTACTAAATTTAAATACATTAGAAAAAACAATCGCTAGTACAGCCATTGTTAATAATGGATATAATAAACTCCAAACTATTCCCAAAACAGATCGTTTATATTTAACTTTAAAATCTCTTAATATTAATTGTTGTAATAAAAATAAATATTTTTTAAAATTTTCAAAAACATTTTTTAAAAACATTAAAATCCTCCAATTTGATATATAGAGTATGACACCAATTTAATAAGGTTATTCAAATAAATGTAAAAAATCAAATTTAGTGATCTATATTCTAAATTACAATAGGAATAAAACAATGTGTAATATTGACAAAACGTGCTTTTTTGTAATATCATATAATAATAAAATAATGCATGAAATGTGAGTGGTAAAGATGAGATTGAGTAAAGATTTTTTTTATACTATAAAGGAAAATATTGCAGATGAGGATTCAGTTAGTGGTAAACTTCTAGTTAGAAGCGGAATGATAAAAAAAATAAGTAATGGAATCTATGCAAAAATGCCTTTAGGTAAAAAAGTATTAAAAAACATTGAAAATATTGTACGAAAAAACATGAACATAGCAGGGGCCAATGAATTAAGTATGCCTGCCTTATTACCTATGGATGTATTCGAAAAGACGGGGAGAAAATCGGTTTTTGGTTCAAGTATGTTTAAGTTAAATGATAGATATAATAGAGAGTATGCTTTAGGTCCAACACATGAAGAGCTATTTGTTTTAGCATCGATGAGTAGGGTAAAATCATACAGAGATTTACCTTTTACAATTTATCAAATAGGTTCTAAATATAGAGATGAAATAAGACCTAGACTTGGACTAATTAGAATTAGAGAATTTTTAATGAAGGACGCATATAGTTTTGATAAAGATTATGAAGGATTAGATATATCATATAAAAAAATGTTTGATGCATATCATAAGATATTTACAGAATTAGGTATTGAGTATACGGTAGTTAAGGCTGATACTGGCGCAATGGGAGGACTTCTTTCAGAAGAGTTTCACGCTGTTACAGATATAGGAGAAGATGTTCTAGTACTTTGCGATAACTGTAATTATTCTTCTAACCTAGAGGTTAGTCAAAATGTAAACAAATCAGAAGAAAATTTGGAAGACGAAAAAGAACTAGAATTAGTGGAAACTTCAAATGCGCATACAATAGAAGATGTAAGTAAATTCTTAAAAATAGATATAAAGAGAACAGTAAAAGCATTAATTATGAGTATAGATAATAATTTAGTTATTTTATTTATAAGAGGGGACAGAGAATTAAACGAAAATAAGGTTCTTAAGTTATTAGGTGGAAATGAAATAAATTTTGCAGATGATGAATTAATTTCTAAATCAAATGCGGTACCAGGATATACAGGACCGATTAATTTAGAGGGAGCAAAAATTGTAATTGATAACGAAGTTTTAGGAATGAAAAACTTTTGTTGTGGTGCAAATAAGATGGGATATCATTATATAAATGCAAATATAAAAGATTTTAAATATGATTTTATTGGAGATATTGTTAATGTAAAAGAGGGA
Source organism: uncultured Clostridia bacterium (assembly GCA_947588635.1). Classification (GTDB taxonomy): domain Bacteria; phylum Bacillota; class Clostridia; order TANB77; family CAG-508; genus CAG-452. The sequence continues at coordinate 8,865 of CANPYN010000008.1, read as the reverse complement.
GATACATGCCCAAATTGTGGTGGAAAATTAGTATTTAAAAAAGGAATTGAAATAGGAAATACATTTAAATTAGGAACTAAATATTCAGAAAGTTTAGGATTAAATTACTTAGGAGATGATAACAAAAACCATCCAGTAGTAATGGGATGTTATGGAATAGGATTAGAAAGGATATTATCTGCAATTGTTGAACAAAATAACGATGAAAAAGGTATAATATGGCCAATAAATGTAGCACCATATAAAGTTGCAATTGTAGTCATAAATCCAAAGGATGAAAAACAATATAATGAAGGAGAAAAATTATATAGTATTTTTAATGAATTAGGTATAGACACTTTAATAGATGATAGAAATGAAAGAGCTGGAGTAAAATTTAATGATATAGATTTAATAGGAATTCCAATTAGAATTACAGTTGGTAAAAAAATTAATGAAAACTTAGTAGAGATAAAATTAAGACAAGAAAATGATATAAGAGAGTCAAACACAGAAAATGTAGTTGATGAGGTAAAAGATATTATTAATAGACTTAGTGTTTAAAATAAAAAAATGGAGGTAAATTTAATATGAAAGATGTAGAAATTACAGAACAAATAAAATATATTGGAGTAGATGATAAAACAATAGACCTATTTGAGGGGCAATATGTTGTACCAAATGGAATATCATATAATTCATATTTAATAAAAGATAAAAAAAATGTTGTAATGGATACTGTAGATAAAAGGGCAGGAAACGAGTGGTTCAAAAATCTAGAAAATGAACTTAAACGGGGAAAAAGTAGATTATTTAGTAGTATCTCATTTAGAACCAGACCATGGGGCAAATATAGAACGTTTAGCAAATAAATATCCAGAAATGAAAATAGTAGGAAATTTAAGAACATTTGCATTTATTCCACAATTTTTTAACATAGAAAATCTAGAAGATAGAAAAATTGAAGTAAAAGAAGGAGACACATTAAATATAGGAAAACACACTTTGCAATTTGTAATGGCTCCAATGGTACACTGGCCAGAGGTAATGTGCACATATGAACAAAGTGAAAAAATATTATTTACAGCTGATGGCTTTGGCAAGTTTGGTACATTAGATACTGATGAAGACTGGACATGTGAAGCAAGAAGATATTACTTTAATATAGTTGGAAAATACGGAGCTCAAGTACAAGCATTACTTAAAAAAGTAGCTACATTAGATGTAAAGATGATATGCCCTCTTCATGGACCAATACTTAAAGAAAATTTGGGATTTTATATTAATAAATATGATATTTGGAGTAGTTACAAACCAGAAGATGATGGAGTATTTATTGCATATTCATCAATACATGGACATACAAAAGAAGCAGCATTTAAAATGAAAGAAATATTAGAACAAAAGGGCGCAGAAAAAGTAGCAATATCTGATTTAACAAGAGATGATATGGCAGAAGCAATAGAAGATGCTTTTAGATATGATAAGATTGTACTTGCATCATCTAGTTATAATATGGGATTATTCCCAGCCATGGAACAATTTTTACATCATCTGAAAGGAAAAAATTATCAAAACAGAAAAATTGGTATAATAGAAAATGGTACATGGGCACCATCAGCAGGTAAATGTATGAAAGAAATAATAAGCCAAATGAAAGACATAAATTTATGTGATACAACAGTTACAATTATGTCTAAAATGAACAATGAAAATATAGACAATATGGAAAAATTAGCTGATGAATTATTAAATAATCAAGGAGGTATTTAAATTGAAAGAAAAAAACACTGTATTTTACAAATGTCCAACATGTAATAATCTTATAGGTTTAATACAAGGAGATGCTAGTCACATAACATGTTGTGGAAAACCAATGGAATTATTAGTTGCAAATTCAAATGATGCAGCGGTAGAAAAACATGTTCCAGTTTATGAAAAAGATGGAGATGAAATGGTTGTAAGAGTAGGAGAAGTAAATCATCCTATGGATGAAGACCACTATATAATGTGGATTGCCGTTGTAAGTGATAATCAAACAACAAGAGTAAGATTTTATCCAAATCAAGAACCAGTAGCAAGATTTAAATATATTCCAGGATCTGTAATATATGCTTATTGTAATAAACACGGACTTTGGAAAAATGATGTAAAATAGTATAAAAATTGTTCATTAAAGGTTGGGGAAAATGGCTAGAAGAAAAAGTAGAAAAAATGTTAAATTAATAGAATTACTAACTACATTAATTATTATAATTTTATTTATTGGATTAAATTATATCAACAATAAATTTTTCAAAGACAGTGATAATACTCCAAGTACGCAAGTTACAAATTATAGCAATATAGCAGAAATCCCGGAGTATTCTGGCCAAATTTATGTAGAAATTAATAATAATATTCCATACTTTAATGAACAAGACTATACAACTAGTGCTTTCGAAAAATATAGTGATTTAGATAAAAAGGGTAGATGTGGTGTAGCTTTTGCTAATATTTGTAAAGAAACGATGCCTGCAAAAGATGAAGAAAGAGGAGAAATTGGAGGAATTAAGCCAACAGGATGGGTTCAAAAAAGATATGATAATTTAATAAAAGATAAATATTTATATAATCGTTGTCATTTAATTGGTTGGCAACTTGCAGGAGAAAACGCAAATGAGAAAAATTTAATTACAGGAACAAGATATTTGAATACAGAGGGTATGCTTACATTCGAAAATGAGGTAGCAGAATATATTAAAAAAAATAAAAATAATCACGTATTATACAGAGTAACGCCAATATTTGAGGGAGACAATCTTCTTGCAAGTGGTGTAGAAATAGAAGCATACTCTGTAGAAGATAAAGGAAAAGGTATTTGTTTTAATGTTTATTGCTATAATGTACAACCAGGAGTAATTATAAATTATGCAACAGGAGAAAATTATGCAGAGTAATAAGATTAAAAGTAGTTTTAACAAATAATTAAAATTAAAAAAATATTGTAAATTTGTGAAAATAATATATAATTATAAAAAATTTTATCTTACTACTATTTGTCAATAGTAGCTTTCCAATATGATTTTGAAAATATATTTATAAAAAAGGAGTGATTTTATTGAATTTAAATTTAGTAAATGATTTATTTAATAATGCAAAAAATAATCAATTCGTTAAAAATTTTATGAGTGAGTTATCTGAAGTTTTACAAAAACCAAATAAAAATATAAAGCAGAATAACCTAAAACAAGAAAATATTTTGTATCAAGTAGTAGATATGGATGTAGACGGAGCATACCTATATAATACTACTAATAATATGATATCAAAAGAGACTGATATATCAGAGGATTTTTTAGATAAAATAGGAAATGACACAGTATTAAGATATAAAAATGGAGAATATATTATCGAGGAAGAATTAACACAAAAATTTATGGACAGTTTAGTAGATGTTAAAGAGTATAAAGAAATACAAGATAAATTTTTAAAAGAAAGTAAAATATTAGAAAATGACGAAAATATCAGATATAAAATAGAAGAACGAAATAGTGATTATTCTATTTTAAGCTTTGGAAAAAATAACGAGAGCACAATAAAAGTACCGAATGCACTCATACCATTTTGGACAAATAGCAAAGATAGTTTGTATTTTAAAAACGGAAAATTTAATAGAGATTAAAGGGATAGCCCCCTTTTTCATTCACCAAAATTTATTGTTTAGAATATAGATAGATGAGGTGAAAGCAATGAATTATAAATATTATACTTCAAATAATAATGGGCAAGATGACTATGGATTAAAATACATAGATAATCAAGGATATGGATTAATATGTAAAGATTACAAATTAGAATTTCCACCACAACATCAAGATACACAGCCAGGGATGGAATATTTAATGGTGCCAAGACCAATATTTAATAATCCATATTACAGGTGCTCTGGAAAACTTATGAATAAAGTTGCAATTATAACAGGTGGAGACTCCGGAATAGGAAGAGCGGTTGCAGTTGGTTTTGTAAAAGAAGGTGCAACAGTAGTAATAGCATATTATAACGAACACAAAGATGCAGAAGAAACAAAAGATTTTATCGAAAGACTTGGAGGAACATGTTTGCTACTTGCAGGAGATATTAAAGATACGAACTTTTGTGACAAAATTGTAGATGAAACAATGAAAACGTTTGGAAGAATCGATATATTAGTAAACAATAGTGGAGTTCAATATCAACAAAAAAGTTTGTTAGATATAACAGATGAACAATTTGATTTAACAATGAAAACAAATATATATTCTATGTTTTACTTAACTAAAAGAGCATTAAAGCACATGAAACCAGGTGCAAGTATTATAAATGTAACTTCAATAACTACCTTTCAGGGAGAGCCAGAACTAATAGACTATGTAACTAGTAAAGGTGCAATAGTAGGATTTACAAGGTCATTAGCCACAAACTTAGCAGCAAAAAATATAAGAGTAAATGCAGTGTCACCAGGAGTATTCTGGACGCCACTTCAACCAGCTTGTTGGGAAGCAGAAAAAATACCAACACTTGGCTCAGATGCACCAATGGGTAGAGCTGGTCATCCTTACGAAATAGCGCCACTATTTATATATTTAGCAAGTTCAGACTCATCATATGTTACAGGTCAAGTAATGCACATTAACGGAGGTCAATTTAAAGGATAAATTAAATAAAATGGCAGGTCCTTTTTAATTTTATAGGACTGCTCCTAAAACAAGTATACCAATATTATCATTATAAATTTCATTAAATTGGGAAATTGGAAGCGGGTTTTCTCCGAAGACCTGCTTCTATTGTATATCCAGGTCTTCTGTAATTTTGAATAAACCAATCCTTATATCCTGCAAAACTTGAATTATATGGTACATCAGCTAATCTATAACCACTAACGCTTGCAAAAGTTTCTCCAATTTGCTCTGCTTCAGGCGGAGTATAATTTTGAAATTCCCAGTAAATTTCCTTACCTTGTGTATGATATGCAAGTATTAATCTAAAATTATGGAAAAGTGTAAAGTTATATATGGCAATAGATTCTGGTGCAACAAGAGGACCGAGAACCTACATAATCACGAGGCGCAGGAGATGTAAATCCTTGTGCAAATTTAATTCTTCTAGCTTCTTCCCATCCTGCTGGAAATTGAAGATTTAAATCCACACCTCTCGTGTTTAAAATATACCAACCACAAAGAAAATTTAATAAAATGCAGTAATCATCTATATTACAGAGTATTTCGATATTAAAGAAATATTCTGTTTTTTTATGCAAAATTACTGCTAGAATTGGAGTGGTAAAATGAAAGATAAGGTTGGATATTATTCTATAATCCCATCAAAAATTTTATATAATAAACAATTAAAAGCAAATGAGAAGTTGTTATATGCAATGATAACTTCACTTGCTTGTAAAGAAGGATTTTGTTTTGCAACTAATAATTATTTTGCAGAAGAATTAGGAGTACATCCTAAAACAGTTTCAAGTTGGATTTCGGATTTAAGAGATAAAAATTTTATAAAAGTTGATCTTATAAGAAATGAAAATAAACAAATAATTCAAAGAAAAATTTATATAAATGATGTACCCTATCCATTAAATAATGGATATATGTATCAGTCAAAAAATGGACAGGCTATCCATCAAAATATGGAAGATAATATTATAAGAAATAATATTAAAAATAATACTAACGTACAGAGAAAATTCATTTCAAATTATACTAATCAAAGACAATATTCAGAAGAATTTTTAAATAGTTTGTATTCGAACTTATAAAGAAAGGACAAACTATTTTTATAAAAAAATACAAAATTTTTAGTTGATTTTTTCTCCCAGAGGGCTAAAAAGGTATTAGGGAATTTTCCATAAACAGCGAAAAGGGTGTCAAGACACCATGCTGGCGAATAAAGGGCACTAAAAAATCCACTTTATTCGGAGCAAATTAATTTGCTCAAAATTTTCTGAAATTCACTTTCGCTATTTCAGAAAAAAATATAAAGAAATGGAGGGGCTATTATGCGAATATACATGGATGAATTTGATAAAATATTTTTATCTTATGAAAAAATATTGTTCAGATTAAAAACATTAAATATAAAAACCAAAAATGGAAAAGAAATAACACATAAAGATTTAAGAAAAGCAATATCAGTCATGATACATAAGCATCCATCTTGTAGATGGAAAGCCGAAAAGGTAAGAAGTAAATACCATTTTATTTTATATGAAGGTTATCTTTGGCTAATATATGTTTATTTTCAGTCAGAAAAGAGTCAGATAGATGCTGATATAAATTTTTTTGAATTAAGAATAAAAGAATATGAAAAATTGTTAAATATAGATTCTAAATCATTTTGGAATAGAGATATGCCTTTATTAGATTTAGAAAATTATTTTGGTAGAAAACAAGATACCATAAATAGAGCAATAACAAAAATTTGTAAAGAAAATTTAGAAAATACATTTAAATATTATGATAATGATAAAATTATTATTTCTAGAGAAGGTATTGAATGGTTATGTAAAAATTATTTCAAGCGAAAATATTTACAACTGTTAGAAATCTATAAAATGAAACTAACCGAAAAGTTTATTGAGGCTGGATATATTTATGATGTGTTTTTATAAAAAATTAAAAGGAGGTATGTTTTACGAAATTTGAATTAAATCCAGAACAAAGAAGGAAAAGTATAAAAGTATGGTTATCTGATGAAGAAAGACTTTTAGTTGAAGCAAAAGCAAAAAATTATGGTTATAAAAGACTTGCACCATATATCAGAGATGCAGCAATTTATGAGAGAGTAACAAATGTAGATTTAAAAGGACAACAAGAAATATATGATGCCTACTCTAACAATACTAAAGAGATTAAAAAAATAGGTAAAGATATAAGACATATTTGTACATATGCTACGCAATTTTCTCAAGGAGAACGACAAGAATTATTAAATTATATGAAACTTATATATAAAAAGCAGAAAGATATGATTGAACTTATAGATAAAAAACTTGACTTAGATGTGTGGCAAGAAATTAATAAGAACAAGTAAGATTATAAAATTTGAGAAATATTTAAATTCTATTTACTTTTTATGTAAATTATAGTATAATATGGTTGTCTCATAACTATTAAATTTCTAAAGATTTAGCAACTTGGAGATGCAATAGTTAAATAACTTTTAGAAAGGGGAAATACCTTATGACAAGAGACAAGCAAACTTTGGTCGAAGAGACCTCTTTGCGGAAGGATATGGCTGGCAATTTAAGACTGCCTACATCTCCTGAAGCAACAGCAGAAACAATTTCTGCAGAACACCTCGCGTTGGGTCCGTTAGATGGACGCTATTCACAGATTGGCAAGAAACTTGCACCTTACTTCTCCGAATATGCTTTGGTAAAAAACAGAGTTAAGGTTGAAGTGATGTGGCTTAAATTCTTGCTCGAGAATGTTAATGGCTCTGATATTTTGGATGCCTTTGACATGGACAGACTTCCGGAAATTTTGGCAATTTACGAGAACTTTTCTGATAGTTCTTTTGTCAGAGTTAAGGAAATCGAAGCAGTCACAAATCACGATGTGAAATCAGTTGAACTCTTTGTTGCTGAAAAGCTCAAAGAAATGGGAATGAACAGTCTTATTAGCTTTGTGCACATTGGATGCACTTCTGAGGACATTACCAATCCTTCCTATTCCAACATGATTTCTACAGCACTCAAGGAAGTTTGGATTCCGGCAGCTGAAAAGCTGATTGATAGCATTTCTAATATTGCTATTGAACATGCTGATACTGCAATGCTTGCTCATACTCATGGTCAGCCGGCAACTCCAACTACTGTTGGCAAAGAACTTACTGTGTATGCGTATCGCCTGAGAAAGTCGCTGGAGAATGTGAAATCCATCAAAACTCGTGCGAAGTTCAATGGTGCAACTGGTAACTATGCAGCAATTTCTGTGGCTTTCCCTAATGAGAACTGGACTGTATTGTCCAAGTTATTCATTGAAGAATATCTGGGATTAGATTTTAATCCGGTTACAACTCAGATTGAAAGCCATGACTACATCTGCCATATTCTTGATGGTATTCGCCATTTCAACAATGTTCTTAGGGACTTTGATTTAGATATGTGGTTGTATATCAGTATGGACTATTTTAAGCAGATAGCAGTCAAAACTGAAGTTGGTAGTAGTACAATGCCTCACAAAGTCAATCCTATTCGCTTTGAGAATAGCGAAGCCAATATCAAAATAGGTAATGGCATTTGTTCCGTACTTTCTGATGAGCTTCCTCGTTCTCGTATGCAGAGAGATCTTTCCGATTCTTCTTTACAAAGGAACATCGGACTTGCATTTGGCTATTCACTTCAGGCTATTGAACAGACTATAGGTGGCCTGAAAAAAGTAGCTGTAAATGATTCAAAGATTTCTGCTGACCTCGATAGCAAGTGGGAAGTTTTAGCTGAGCCAATTCAGACTGTACTGAGGAAGTATGGTATTCCGGATGCATACAATCAGCTGAAAGAGCTTACGAGAGGAAAAAACATCTCGAAGGAAGCTATTCAGGAGTTCATTAAAACTCTTGATGTTTTGTCCGATGAGGACAGAAAAACACTTCTTGAGCTCACACCTTCAAGTTATATCGGTCTTGCAACCAAAATTGTGGAAGATGAGCTGTAAAGCTATAATCCACTCAAGTCAAAAAGGAGAGCCGTTTCCATTATGGATTCGGCTCTTTCCCTTTTATATATGAAAAATCATAATTTATAAAATTTGAGAAAAAATCTCAAAAATTATTGATATTTTTTAAATAATAGCATATAATATAGTATGAGAGGAGGAAAATTAAAATGTTAATAAGATTTAGTTTTAAAAATTTTAAATC
>CANPYN010000007.1 GCA_947588635.1 uncultured Clostridia bacterium | reverse complement strand
ACAATAATAGTAACTATAATTGCTATATTTTTATTTTTTCGATTTTCTGTATTTTCATCTTTATTTTTTTGATTTTCTGTATTTTCATCTTTATTTTGTTCTTCTTCTATAATTTCAGATAATCTTTCTGTCTGATATTCTTGCTCTTTTTCATATGTCTTTTGTTCTTCTTCATTTCTTCTGTGTACCAATATTTCATATTTTTTATGAGTACTTTTGTTTTCTGCTAGAACATTTATTTCAATTTTATTATCTCCGACTTGCATTTCTCCATTTCCTACTATATCAACTGTTGCATTTTCTTTTTGTGGAATTGCTAAAATATAAATTCTATCTATATTATTTGCTATATCTATTTTATATTGAGTCATACCACTATTAAATTCTGGCTCTAATTCCGCTTCCCTTACCGCTAATGTTTCTAAATTTGCATTTGCCGTTTCTAAGTTTGATGTTTTTGTAAAATAAATTTTATATATAGAAATCTTAGTTTTATCCTTTGATTCTACTTTAATTTCTATCGTATTTTCTCCTATCTGAAGATTATCATTTCCTGTTATTATAACAGATGCATCAGAATTTTCAGGAATAGCAGTAATATCAAGATTTTTAATATCTTCATTTGTTACAAAATAATATTCTTTTATATCTTTATTAAAATCTGGTGAAATTCCTTCATGATTTAATCTTAATATAGCTAAATCACTATTATCATCTGTAACATTTTCATTATGCAAAATTATTTGATTTGCTTCTTCACTTTCTTTTCCTATTTTTACTTCTAAATTTCCATTTTCTATTTCTACTTCTTCTCCTTTTGAATTATAAAATTCTCCTCTAGCTGAAATAGTACTTATATCATCTTCTTGTATTCCTTTAAATTTAAATGATTCTATTGTTAATCCATTTTTATTTTCCCCATCTTCACTTACCCATGTATATAAAATCCTATTATTCACACTATTAGAATTTTCAGGTCCACTTATATACTCTAACTTTGAATTATCCCAATAAATTTCTAGTGTAAGTGCTGCTATCTCAACATTTTCTATGTTTATTGATACATCAAATTCTTCATCTTTTTGAATTATTGATTTATTAGATATAAGTTTTATATTACCTATACCTAAACTTATATTGCAAATACATAAAAATAATAAAAATATCAAAATAATTTTTAATTTTTTCATTAGCAGCACTCCTTTTTATTAATCATTGTTAATTACTACAATTATATATTACTGTTGTAAATATTGGATATCTAATATATGTCTCTGAATTAAAAGTAAATCAAGTGAAGACGGATTTTTACCATTTTTATTAATGTTTCCTGCTTTTACCGCTACCCCTTTTAGCATTTCTATTTCTAAAATATGTCTTTGAATTATTAATAAATCTATACTATTAATTTTTCCATCACCATTTGCATCACCATATATAATAATTTCATATTCCATTTTTATTGTTCCATCCTCGTCAATTATTCTTATTTTTGATCCTGTTCCTACAAGTTTTTCATCTGATAATAATTCGCCTTTATTATTATATATTTCAATTGTATATTTAGTATTAATCATCTCTTTTACACTACTTACATTAAGTTTATAAATATCCCATCCTGTTATTTCATTTTGTTTTATTGTTAAACTTTCATCAAATATTATTTCATTTTCTTCAAGTTTTGGAACAACTGTAACTTCAACTTCCTTCGTAATATTACCATCTTCCGATTGAATAATAATTTTTGTATTTCCCTTATTTATTGCTGTAATAATTCCTTGTTCATCTATTGTAGCAATATTATCATTTTCAGATTTATAAATAATATTTTTATTGCTAGCATCTGCTGGTAATATAATAGATTTTAATTCATATTTATCATTTATTTCTAAAGTTAAACTTTCTTTATTTAAAATAATATCTGACATAGGTGCATATACTTGAAGTTTTATCTCAGAAAAAACATTATTTTCTTTTGCTTTTGCTCTAATTTTAACCTCTCCTGAATTAATTCCTAATACATTACCATATCTATCAACTGTTGCTATATCATTGTTACTAGAAATAAATTCTATTTCATGATTTTGTACCTCTTTTGGTAAAATCTCTACATCTAACTTCTTAGTTTCACCTTTATTTATAATTGGATTGTCAATTGATAATTTTATTTGCTCTATCTTTTTATCTGGAATTTGTCTTAAATAATCATGAAATACATATCCAATTATTCCATTAGAAAGTTGAACTTTATCCCATAAATCTCCCGATTGTTTTCCTTTTGCAATTCTTGTCATTATTTCTGTTCTATCAACTGTTGTTATACTTTCATAAGATGTTGAAGGTCCTGTTCTAATATTTAAACTATTATTAACTTCTGCGTACACCTTAGAATTATCTGTAGTAAAGTCAGTTTCTAGAATATTTGGATTTTCGGTGAAATTTTGAGGCATATTGTTATATACTGGAATAATAAATGAAATATCATTGTTTAATATACCTGTATTGGAATAGCCATTATATATAGTTTTTGCTTCACTATATGGTGCTAAAACATTTGTCATGTATTGATGCCAAAATAAACTACCACTATTACTACTAACAACATGAAATTTTTGTAAGTAAATAGTATCTTGTCCTAAGTTAATATAACTTGAACCAATAAATATTGCGCCACCAGTTATTGCTCTTTCTTTTGTATTCCACGGAATTAAATATTTGCTTTTTATATCATTACTTGCTCCATTACCATCTCTAGCATAACTAAGTCCATTTTTTATAGCCCCCATTGGTTCAGATGAACTTGTTGCTCCTATATTATAAAAATTATATAGCCCTTTAAATCCTTCTACATTTCCACTAATTGAACTATGTGATAAAAAAGGTCCTACCTCTTGCTTTATTCTAGATGCTAAATGATAAGCACTTACTCCAGAAGTTTTTCCAGCTGATAGTATTAAATCTGAATATTTGTTTGTCGTTGTTATTTTATTTCCATTGCTATCTAAATAGTCAACTATTTTATTATAAAATTCCGTTCCATATAAAATTCTCTCTATTCCTTGGATATTATTAGTTTTTGCATTATATGATAGTCCCTCAAACTGAAATATTCTTGCTTCATTTAAAAAATTCCTTGGATCCATTGCATACTCAACCGCTCTTCTTGATGAATCCACCCATCCTGCATCTACTTCTACATTATACCTACCTGTTTCTGTATTTTTCCATCTATCAGAATACGATTTAGGAACTAAGTTTTTACCAAATTGATTTTCATTATCAATTACATATTTCCAATCTAAATTTGTATATAATGCGATAAAATTCCAATTAGGATGTTTCTTTTGTAGTTCAAGTAAATATGGCTTATAAGTATTTGGAAAGTTTTCTATTCCTTCTGCTTTATTTACTGAATAGCTTATATTTGACAATAATAAAATTATAAAAAAAGAAATTATACTAAAAATTAATTTTACATATTTGCATTTCATATTAAGTATTTCCTTTCTCTGTAGCTTTAATTATAAGTCTAGTATTTGAATAATTTACACATGTAATCAATGTAACCACTCTTTTTCCATTTGTATTTTGATTTAAACAATCTGTATTTTGAGGTTTTACTTTATATATGTCATCTATAGTATAAGTAAATTTTCCATTTTTATTATCTAATAATTGAAACTCATCTCCTACAGATAAATTTATTAGATTATTAAACATATTTTCTTTTTTATAGTTATGTCCAACTATACAAAAATTACCAATTTCATTGCTATCAACTCCCCAAAATTTAGTAGGACATAAATCCATTGTTTCCTTACTGTATTCTTTAAGTATATAAGTTTCTAGCCCTATTTTTTTTATAATCAGTTTTGCTGCAACTTCATATCCCAAATATTGTTCTTCTATATGAACATTTTCTATTTTATTATTTTTTTGAGGAGCAGATGTTTTATCAATCTTTACTTGTGTATGATTATCTTCTTTCAAGGTAATTTTATTTTCCTTATATATACCTAATAGAATATAAAAAATTATAAATAAACATATTAATATAATAAAAATTTTTATAAATAATTTTAATTTATTTTTCATATTATTCATCACACCTCTCCTCCTCAATTATATAAAAAGAGACGCAGTAATAAGTAGCGTCTCATATATAATTTACTAAATTTAATTCTCAATTAATCTTCTTTCTTTAAATAAAAATATGATGCCACTATTATTACAATAATTGGTAAAATCATAAAATAAATTGTGTTACCTGTTTTTGGAAGACTATTTGGCTTTTCAGTATTTTCTACTGTTTCGTTATTAATATTATTATCTAGTGTGTTTTCTGGTGAATTTTCTGTTTCATCACCTTTTACTGTAATTTTAAAATCTTTATTTGCTATTACTGAACTATCATCTAAATTAACTAATTTTAATTTTATAGAATAATCTCCTGCACCACTAAATAATCCCTTAAAATTTAATTCTTTTATAACATCTCTTCCTCCTATTGGGTCACCATCTTCTGCACCCCATCCTTCTGTAATAAGATCGTGCTGTGTACTTTCTTCATCTACTCCTATTATTTTTACTGTTTCATTTTCTGGAGTTGTAGCCTCAGCAGTAATTCTTGTATGCTCGTAGTATTTTCCCATACTAGATGACACTACTAGTTTCATATCTTTTTCTTCATTTTTCATAATATCGCCAGAGTAGTTAAGGTCAATATCATAATCAATAAATTCTGGTTCTACAAGTATTGTTTTAGTAAGCGGTGTGCTAATATCTTCATATTGAGGTGATGCATCTGGACCTGCTAGTGAATCTGCTGTAAAACTAAGTCCTGTTGAATTTGATGTATCAAAATCATCCTTTACTTGAAATTTAATTGTCATACTATTTTTAGTATTTGATCCTCCATGTGTATCATAAAATGATACTTTTACTCTTTGTCCATTATCATTTGCTGTTCCATCATCAACTGAAAGATATTTTAATAAATTTGTATTATATTTTACTTCTGCCGTGTATGTTGATAGTTCTGCTCCAAATTTTACAGTCAATGTTATTGTTTCTCCTGAATGATATGTGTCCTTGTCTGTTTCTATAGTAGCATTTAATGTATCATTAGCATATACATTAATAGAAAATGTTAGTAGAAATAAAGCAAAAAGGATTCCAATAATACTTATTATTTTTTTCATAAAATTCCTCCCTTTTTAATTTTTTATAATAATTATTATGTCTTTTTTTTTATTTTTTAATTTAGAAATTTTTTTTACTTTAGGAAAATTTTGTTATGAAAAAAATTTTAAATTATACCAAGATAGAATCCAATTTTTTCTATACAATAAGAAAAAAAAAGCTAATAATGAAATTATATTTTAATTTCATTATTGGCTTTTTCTTCTGATATCTTTTGATATTTTATATACTCAATATTGCTATTTTTACTTCTTTCTGTCATACAATCATATATTCTATTTCTTAAATCTTGTTGTCTTTCTTTTAAAGATAATTTTTCATTTATAAAAAATGGTCCATCTATATATGATACTATTTTTATTTTTTCATTATTTTTACCATAACTTTGATATGTATTAGTTATGCAAAATGATGGTTTATTTAATTTTACTGGATATTTAAATGATACTGCTTTAAATGGTCTTATTTTAGTATAGTACGGCCATATATGTGCTTCTGGATATATAGTTATCGATGATTTTTTATTTATTCTTTTTTCTATTATTTCCAAAAAATTTTTCATTGCTATTTTATTGTTTGGAATTGGTATTGCACCTAACATTTCTACTATTGTTTGTAATCCTTTCATAGAAATATTTTCTGGATTTACTATTAAAAAATTCCTTTTAGGATAGTTTGCAACACTTGGTATAAAAGTATCTGCAAAAGCCTGTGTATGATTTCCATATATAAAATAACCTGTATTTTTATATTTTTTTAAGTTTTCTTTTCCAATATATTTAATTCTAAATTTTATTTTAGAATACAATACTTTTATTGGCATACTTATAAAATTTTGAATAATCAAAGAGCATAATTCCCATAATATATTTTTATTATACTTATAATTTTCATCAATTATTCTAGGCTCTATTTTAGCTTCTGAAAATTCATCATTTAATTCATCTTTATAGTAAATAATTTTTTTATTCATAAAGGCCTCTTTAATAAATTTAAGAAATATTTTCTATAGTCTCTTTATCACATTCATATTCAAGCGGTATTTTATAAAAGTTTTCATATATTTCTTTCCATATCTGATAATTTTTATCTTTCATAATTTCCATATTTTGTCTTTCATTTAAATTTTCATCTGGATATATAGGTTTTTCTATATTTATTATATATTCTTGTACAGGAAAACCGTCATCACCAATTATATCACTGTCTTGCATTGTTATAAATATTGGTATAATAGGCACATTATTACGTGCTGCTAATTTGAATGCTCCATTTTTAAGTGGTTTTGGTTTCTTATAATTCCACCACAAACTTTGTTCAGGATATATTAATATGAAATCTCCTCTATTTAAGATTATATCAACAGCTTTCATAAATTCAATCATTGTTCTTTTATTAGAACTAAGTGGAAGCGTATCACAATTTCTAAAGAAGAATCCATATAATCCAGGGAAGTTAGTATAATTTCCTTCTCTTATTACTTTATATAATTTTTTATTTTTTATTAGACCTGATATTCTAAATACCTTTTCAATTGCAAAAGAATCTAATGGATTAAAATGATTGCATGTTATCATTGCACCTGATTCAATATTTTGTAAATTTTCAATTCCTTTTATTTCTTTAATTATTAATTTGTTTTCTTTTAAAATTTCATTAAGGAATTTCTCTCCCATTTTGTTTGCAACTTTATTTTTTATTTTGCTATATCTTTTTTCTTTTAAATAATCAACATTATCTGGTGTTAATTCTATTGTAGGAGGATCTTCTTCTACATCAATATCAAATCTTCCTTCTTTTTCTAGTAATTCAATCTTCTTTAAAATTTCTAATCTTTTTCTAGATTTTTCAATTGCAGAATTTCTATATTTTCTATCATCTCCAACACAATCACATTCTTTTTGTGCTAAATCTAATAGTTTTTTTCCTGTTTCCATATCTTTAAATCTTTCATCTTCTGTATAATTATCTTTTATAGCTTTTATTACATCAAAAAACTCTGTTTTCTTTGCATAATTCCAAAAATATTTTTCATAAAGTATATTATCAAAATGCCAAGGCTTATAATTTAAATTATAATGTATTAATTTTATATCTGATTCATTTATATTTAATTCTGGTATTGGCATAGTATCCCAGGCAAAACTTTCTATCTTAACTCTACCTTTGCATAATCTATTTAAATAGTCTTGGTCTTGTGCAACAGAAAATTTTACTGTTTCTAATAAATATAAAAATTTTTGTTGAAAATTAAATTTACGCATTTCGTCTAAATTCATTACAAGAACACCTGCATTAAAATAATTATTATAATCTGCAAGTCCTACTACTTTTTCTACATATTCCTGAAATACTGGTACAGTTTGAACTGCTCCATCTGGCACTCCAGCAACTAAATTATCACCAATATCAATATTATATAATTCAGCTACATCAGATAATATTACAATATCGCTATCTAAATATAACGCTTTATTGTACTGTGGATATAAATCCGTTATAAATAATCTAAAATATGTACTTTTTGAATAATAGTCACGTGTATATAATTTGTTTTTTACTTTTTGTATATAATAATTTAAATCCACAAATTCAATATTTACATTTTCTCTTTCATATTTTTTTATTTTTACTTGATTTTCATCAGATATATTTGTATACAATATTTTTATTAAATAATAATTATCCTTTGATGAATTTTCAATTAATGATTGTAGTGTTACTGATAAAAATGGAATATATCTATCATCCACTCCAAAAAAAATTGGTATCTTATTCAATTGTTTTTTCATTTAAACTATCCTTTCTTTTTCTTTATAAAATTGTTTTTTTAATTCAATATATTCTTCTAAATCATCATCAAATGCATGACATTTTAAAACCCTATGAACTTCATCTACATGCCATTGTTTAAAATTTTCTATACGAGGAAATGGTAATAAAAGTAATCTTTTAGCAAAATGACATATTACAGTATCTTTTCTTTTGAAGCTTCCTTGTTCATTATATTTCCTTGGTAGTAATAGTTTTTTTGTAGTTGATCTGTATATTGCATCTTGATCTGCGAATAACATTTTTTTAGTTCTTATTAAATCTCTAGCTTTTTCTAAAAGTCTTGTTTCTTTTATTTTTTTCATATTTAATAGTAACATTCCAGCATTTATATAATCTAGTTGTATAAACCATGAACCATATTTCTCTTTTACAGCTGCATATTCGTACTCTGAAATATCTTTATTGTAAAGTTTAGAAATATCATCTGCTGCCATCATATCAATATCTAGATATAAAAGTTTATCAGGCATTTTTGGAACTAAATCTACAAGTAATCTAAGTAAAGTATATGGGGTACAATAAGCATTTTCATTTTTACACTGTCCAAACTCTTTTTCATATAATTCAGTAACATCAACTTTTATTACTTGATTATTTGGATTTTTAGATTTTACTACTTCATCTAAAAACTGAACTTGTTCATTTGTAATTGGTTTATATTCAGGCTTAATTCTTGTTACATCCATTGTAAAAATATAACAGCATACATCTTCTTTTGTTTTATTAGTAATCGAAATTAGTTCTGTTAATGCACCATCAAATACTTTTTCATTTCCACATAAAAGTAAATTCATAATTTTATTCCTTTTAATTTAATTTTAATATAAGGATATTATAATGTATAAATCGATTTTTTTCAACAACTTAATTATTTTTTTTAATTTTTGTAACAAAAAAGCCTTCATATAAGGTGTTTGGGCAAATTAATATTGTCCCTTTTATGTTTGTAGGAAGAAGTGGTATGCCATTAAATTTGCTTTTTTCTATTGGGATAATTTCTATATTAAAAGTATTTAACATTTCTTCTATTATTTTTTCATTTTCCTCTTTCAAAACAGAACAGGTTGAATAAATAAGTTCTCCATTTACTTTTAATATTTTAATTGCCTTTTTTATCATCTCTTTTTGTGTTTTAACGGATCTATCGATTAATTCTTGTGTAAATATTCCTTCTATGTTTTTATTATTCAAATTTAATGTTCCGCTTCCACTACAAGGTGCATCTAACAATATTTTATCAAATGAAAAAAAGTTATCTAACTTCCTTGCATCTTTAAGCAGTACTGTAACACGTGATGAACCCTGCTTTTCTAAATTATATTTTAATCTATCGAACCTTATTCTATTTTTTTCGCATGCTGTAATCATTGCTTTATTATTAGATAAATTAGCCATTTGAGTTGTTTTTCCACCAGGAGCCGCTGCCATATCTAATATATTCTCTCCTTCTTGCGGATCAACTACTATAGCAGGTATCATAGAAGATAAACTTTGAACATAAATCTCTCCATTTTTATAAATCTCTAATTCCTTAATTTCATTTAGATTATCTACAATAAGTGCTGTTTTGTTCCACTCTACTTCTTTATATTTTATATTTAAATTGTCAAGTTTATTTTTTACAGAATTTATGTCAGTTTTAGATGTATTAACCCTAAAAGTTGTAGGTCTATTTTCATAAAATCCTTCTATTATTCTATTTACATCTTTCCCTTCATATTCATTTGACAATATTTTATATAAAAACTCTGGTATTTTATTCAAGCTATTTTTCCTCCTCCGAACAACAATATCATCTATATAAAAAACTGCTGACTGTCCAGGAGTTATTGCTCTTTGTGGCTCATCAAAAACAACTTTTATTTTATTATCTTCCAAAGGATAAATTGTACTTGCATATTCTTTTGCAGAATATCTTGTTTTTGTATTAACCTTCATAGGTTTAGCTATCTCATCAAATAGTATCAAATTTACATCTTCCACTATAAAATCTTTTTTATATAATTCCTTTTCTTCTCCTACTATTACTTCATTATTTTCTCTATTAAATCCTAAAACAAATAATGGAACTGAATTTGATATACCAAGTCCTTTTCTTTGTCCTATTGTATAATTATATAGTCCAGTATGTTTTCCTAATATTTCTCCTTTTGTGTTTACAATATTTCCTTTTTTAGGCTCTAAATCCGAATTAATCTCTAAAAATTTCTTATAATTCCCATCAGGAATAAAGCAAATATCTTCACTATCAGGTTTATTTGCTACTTTTAGATTATTCTTTTTTGCTATTTCTCTTATTTGCTCTTTATTTTCAAAATCAGCAAGCGGAAACAAAACATGCTCTACTAAATCTTTTGGAATATTCCACAAAACATAACTTTGATCTTTCTTTCCAGCATTTGATTTTTTAAGTACCCATCTTCCATACTCTTTGCTGTACTCTGTTTTCGCATAATGTCCTGTTGCTATATAATTACACCCTAATTCCTTTGCTTTTTCATACATATATCCAAATTTCATATATTTATTGCATTCAATACATGGATTTGGAGTTTTGCAGTTTGCATAGCAATTTATAAAATCATCAATTACATGGTTTTTAAATTCTTCTTTATAATTATATATAAAGTGTGGAACTCCCATTGAATTACATACATTTTTTGCATCTAAATATGTATTTGTATTACAACATGAACTTCCTGCAAACAATTCTAATGTTGTTCCTATTACTTCATATCCTTGTTCTTTTAAAAGCAGAGCTGCAACACTACTGTCAACACCTCCACTCATACCTATTAGTACTCTTTTATTTTCCATTATTTTCATCCTTTTTATTTTATTTATAATTAGAATTAATCTTTTCAATGTGGTTTTTCATAATATGTAGGGGCAGATTCCATATCTGCCCGGAATTCATCTGTTCTCGGGCGGAAATTGATTCCGCCCCTACAATGTTTGCAATATATTCTGTAGGGGACGCACCCCTGGGCGTCCCTTAATGATTCAAGACAGTCACACTAGAATCATCTTTCTTCTAACATTTTTTCTATTGTATGCCATGCAAGAAGTGCACATTTTACTCTTGCTGGCATATTTGATACATTTTTAAATGCAATTGCATCTTCTAGTTTTTCAAGTTCTTTTTCATCTATTATTTCTCTTTTTATCATACTAATAAATGTTTTTATAATTTCTTTTGCTTCATCTAGTGTTTTTCCTTTCAAAGTATCTATCATTATAGATGTAGAAGCTTGTGATATTGCACATCCGTGTCCTACAAATGCCATATCTTTTATAACATTTCCATCTAATTTCATCTGAAGTTTTATCTCGTCTCCACAATTAGGATTATGTCCCATTTCTGAATAATCTGCATCTTTTAATTCCTTTTTATTATAGGAATTCATGCTATGCTCCATTATAAGTTCATTATATACCTCTGTTAAATCTTCCATATTTATCCTTTCTTATTTTATCTTGTTTTATCTATAAGTTCTTGATTATCTTCATAATATTGTAAAAGTTCTTCTGAATCCATATTTTCAGTTTCGTTATAAATTTTACAAATTGATTTTAATCCATTAATTCCTTTATCATCATACACATTTGTTAATTCTCTAAGGCGTGAACTTTCAACTTTTTTAACACCTTCAATATCTTCTATTTCATACAACAAATCATTTACTACTTTTCTTATATTCTCCAAATCTTCTTTTTCAAATTTAAATCTTATATAAAATACAGGTTCTAAAAAATCGGGACCTAAATCTTCCATAATTTCATTATCCATTCTTTCTTTCAACTTATTAAATTCCTGCTCTTTTGATGAAAATTCGATATTTTCTATATCTTTTATATTCATTATTTTTTGTTTTACTTCATCAATATCATTAAAATCGCTATATATAAAAACAGCAAAAGTTCCATATTCATTAAATATATCAAGCGCTTCATTTTTATCTTTATTAACAGTATTTATTTTTATTGGTATATAAATTAATATAGCTAAAACTAACAATATAGCAAAAACGATTATTATTATTTTTATATTTTTTTTCATAATATCTATTATCTCCTATAATTTTTTTCTTTTATATTTTTTATTTGTTATCTAATAACCAGTCTATAACATTTATTTTTTTAATTCCATCAAAGTCTATTATTGGTTCTATATCCATGCTTAAAATATATTTAGGATAATTATCATTTATAGCTTTTAAAGCAGATAATTCTCTTTCGAGAGTTGCGTTTTCTCTTGTTGTGTATGCAACTTGAAAATAATTAAATCCATCTTTATTTTCTGCAATAAAATCTACTTCTTTTTCTCCTGTTTTTCCAACATATACTTTATACCCTCTTCTTATTAATTCAAGATAAACAATATTTTCTAAAATGCGTCCCATATCTAAATTTCTTCTGCCTAGCAAAGCATATCTCATTGTAACATCTGTTGCGTAATACTTTTCTCCAGTTTGTAGATATTGTTTTCCTTTTATATCAAATCTTGAAACTTTATTAAATACATAACTTTCTACCAATGAATCTAAATAACTTTCTACTGTATGAATAGAAATTGTTCTTCCTTCTGAATTGAGTGTGTCTGTTATTTTTTTTATAGATAACGAATTTCCTATATTATCAAACATAAATTTTGATATATTTTTTAGCATAGATATATCTGATATTTTCCTTCTTGTAGATATATCTTTTAATATAATTGTATTATATAAACTTTCTAAGTAATCATCTACTTCTGTTTCGATTTCTAATTTTAATGCATATGGAAATGAACTTCTATTTATATACTGCATATATAATTTTTCATCTGCTTCTTTATTATAATAACTTGCATATTCTTTAAAAGATAATGGATACATTTTTATTTCTATATATCTTCCAGATAATAGTGTTGCTAGTTCCCCTGATAATAAATAAGCATTAGAGCCTGTTATATAAATATCCACATTTTTTATTATATATAATCCATCAACTGCTTTTTGAAATTTATCTACATTTTGTACTTCATCCAAAAAAATATAATACTGATCTTTATCAACTATTTTTTCTTTTATAAAATTATATAAACTCTTATAGTCTTCAAATTCATATTCTGGATTTTCTAAATTTATTGATATTATGTGATTGTCTTTTATTCCTAGACTTTTTAAATATTCTATATACAGCTGAAATAAAGTTGATTTTCCAGACCTTCTTATTCCTGTTATTACTTTTATCAAATCTTTATCTTTCCATTTTTTTAATTTCTCTATATATTCTTTTCGTTCTATCATAATATCGCCTCCAATATCATTATATAACATTTGCAAATTATTTGTATTTTTAATGATTGTTTGCAATTTATTTCTATTTTATATATTTTTTAAACATGTCATATGCTTTTCTAAGTCCAGTAATCAGTCTATCAACATCCTCTTTCGTATTATAGAAATAAAAACTTGCTCTACAAGTTGAGTCTATTCCAAGGTATCTCATAAGAGGTTGTGCACAATGGTTTCCGTGAGCGTACACATACTCCTTCTCCATCTAATATACTTGCAACATCATGTGGATGTACTCCTTTAATATTAAATGATATAACACTTGAATGATTATCTTCGTTTGGTGTTAAATATAATTCAAGAAAATCTAATTTTGAAAGCTCATTTCTTGCGTACGAAATTAAATTTTTTTCAATTTCTTGTATTTTATCATACCCTATTTTTTCTATATAATCTATTGCTGCATCTAGACCTATAACGCCTTCTATATTTTGTGTGCCTGCTTCAAATTTGTTTGGAAGCGGTGCAAATGTAGTTTCTTGTTCATGAACATATTCTATCATATCTCCACCCATCATAAAAGGGCTCATTTTATTTAATATTTCTCTTTTACCATACAAAACTCCTATACCTAATGGTGCAAGCATTTTATGTCCTGAGAAAACTAAAAAATCAGCATCTAATTTTTGTACATCAATTTTCATGTGTGGAATGCTTTGCGCAGCATCTACAACAACAACAGCACCTTTTTTATGTGCAAGCTTTATTATTTTTTCTATATTATTTATAGTTCCTAATGTATTTGATATATGTGTAATTCCAACTATTTTCGTCCTGTCAGTAATTTTATTTTCTATTTCTTCGTCTGATATTTCAAAATAATCATTTATATACATATAATTAAGCTTACTTCCAGTTACCTTTGAAACTTTTTGCCATGGCACCAAATTAGAATGATGCTCCATTATTGAAATAACTATTTCGTCATCTTTTTTTAGATTTTCTAATCCATAGGAATATGCTATTAAATTTAGGCTTTCCGTTGCATTTTTAGAAAAAATAATTTCCTCAGGAAATCTTGCATTTATAAATTTAGCAATTTTTGCTCTCGCATTTTCATACATCTCTGATGCTTCAATGCTTAATGAATATGCACCTCTATGCACATTGGCATTGTATGTTTTATAAAATTCATCTATTTTTTCTAAAACAGGAAGCGGTTTTTGAGTAGTTGCGCCACTATCTAAATATGTAATTTTTCTATTTTCCAAAATAGGAAAATCCTTTCTAATATCTTCTACGTTCATTTTCTTCCCTTCTTTTATCTCTCTTTTAATATTATACAAATAAAATTGTTTTTTGTCGAATTGAGTGCAAAAGGGGCCAGGCCCCTTTTGCACTAATCCAATTTTTTGTCAATTTCTTTAATAATTTGATTTTTTAATTCTTCGTTTTTTATCTTTTCTAATATTTTATTAAATTTTGCTCTGACCATTAGTTTCATTGCTTCTTTTATATCAAATCCTCTACTCATTATGTAGAATAATTCTTTTTCGCTTACTTTTCCACTACTACTTGAATGATTTCCTTCTACATTTTCTTCACTACAAAGTAGCATTGGAAGTGCTAATGATTTTGCATTGTCTGATAGTAACATACAAGATTCATTTTCGTTTCCTTTTGATTTTTTAGCACCTTTTTTGAAATCTATTGTTCCTTTAAAATGTTTAACTGCTTTATCTTTTAAAGCGCCTTGAACTTCTATATCTATATTTGTTTTTATTCCTCTTAATTCTGCTATATAGTTCAAATCAAATAATTGATTTTCTTTTCCTAAATAAATGCTGTTTAATGAGTTTGAAGAAAGTTGACCTTCTAAATTTGAATAATAATTTGAAATGCTGTTTTTTCCTCCAAAATCAATGATTGTATAATTTACGTTTGCATTTTCGCAAAGTTCATTGTCTATTGATATAAAGTTGTTAGAGTTAGAATTTAATATGTTAACTACTATCACGTTTATATTAGAATTTTTCTTTGCAAATAGCTTTATTATTCCATTATGATAATATTCGTTATTTTCGTCTGATGAATATTTTATTATAATAGTTCCTCTTGAATTTTCATTTGCATCAATTACAATATTATCAACTAGATTAGAATTATCACTGTCAAATTTAAAATCTATTTGTAATTCTTTATTTATCTTGCTATCAACTTTTACTTTTAGACTTTGATTTGAATTGTTTTTAACTTGATTTGTAAAAATATCTCCTAATCCATAGGTTAAATTATATTTATTATCAGATGAGTTTTCTACCTGTATTTTAGATGTTTCACTATTTATGTAGACACTGTCAAAACTTCCAATGTTATCTGGAATTTTAACATCTTCAAGTTTTATATTATTTATATTAAAATTTCGTGAAGTCCTAACAGGTGTTTCATTTAATTTTATACTTTCCATTTTGTTTCCTTTCTTAAATAAATTGTTTGAGTAATAGTATCTGAAATCTGGATTATAGAATTCCATTTCTGTGAAATAAATTTTTTCCTCACGTCCGGACACTCAAATTATTTTCAAAATTTAGCCAATTGCACCTTCAAGTTCTAAGTTTATAAGATTATTCATTTCTACTGCATATTCTACTGGCAATTCTTTTGAAATTGGATATGCAAACCCTCTAACTATCATTGCTTTCGCATCTTCTTCTGATAGCCCTCTACTCATTAAATAAAAAATTGCTTTATCACTAATTTTCCCAATTTTAGCTTCGTGTGAGAATTCTGCTGTCTCTGTTCTTACGTCATTTACTGGAATTGTATCAGATATAGAAATATCATCAAGCATTAATGACTCGCAAGATACCATGCCTTTTGAGTTTTTTGCTTGCTCATTAATTCTAGTTAAAGCTCTGTAAGTACATTTTCCACCGTCTTTGGAAATTGATTTGCTATTTACAACACTAGATGTATTTGGTGCATTATGAACAACTTTAAATCCATTATCTAGGTTTTGTCCTTTTCCAGCAAATGAAATTCCTGTAAATTCAGTTTTTGCTCCTTCTCCATTTAGTATACTCATAGGGTATAACATTGAAACTTTTGAACCAAATGATCCAGATACCCATTCCATGCTAGCATTTTTACCTACTAATGCTTTTTTTGTATTTAAGTTAAGCATATTTTTAGACCAGTTTTCTATTGTTGAGTATCTTAAATGTGCATTATCTTTTACATATAATTCAACACATCCTGCATGAAGATTTACTTTATTATATTTAGGCGCACTACAGCCTTCTATAAAATGAAGACTTGCTCCTTCGTTTACTATAATTAGTGTGTGTTCAAATTGTCCTGCTTCTGGTGAGTTTAATCTAAAATAACTTTGAAGCGGAATATCTACTTTTACACCCTCTGGAACATATACAAAAGAACCACCAGACCAAACAGCGCCATGCAGAGCTACGAACTTATGGTCATATATAGGAACACATTTCATAAAATGTTCTTTAACAATTCCCGGATATTTTTTAACTGCAGTTTCCATATCTGTATATATTACACCTTGTTTTATTAGTTCTTCTTTCATACTATGATAAACTACTTCTGAATCATATTGAGCTCCAACTCCTGCGAGTGACTCCTTTTCTGCTTCTGGAATTCCGAAGTTTATCAAAAGTATTTTTTATATCTTCTGGAACATCATCCCATGAACTGTTTAATTTTGACTTTGGTTTTACATATGTTGCTATATCTTTCATATTAAGTTCTGAAATATCTGGTCCCCAAGTTGGAAGTTCTAATTTATTATACACTTCTAATGCCTTTAATCTAAAATCTCTCATCCAATCCGGTTCATTTTTCTGTTTAGATATCTCCTTAATTATATCTGGTGTTAGTCCCTTTTTTATTTTAAATTCATATTCATCTTTATTTTTTATATCATAAATATTTCTATTTATATCTTTAATTTTAGTTTTTGCCATAAGTTATCCTTTCATTCTAATTTTACGGGTCGCCGAAGGCTGCGACCCCTACAACAATGTGGTTTTTCATATTTCGTAGGGGCAGATTCCATATCTGCCCGAAATTTATCTGTTTTTCGGGCGGAAACTGATTCCGCACCTACATATTTTTGTATTTGCTATATCCATTTTCTTCTATTTCTTTAGCTAACTCATAAGTTCCTGTTTTTACAATTTTTCCATCAACCAAAACATGTACATAGTCAGGTTTTAAACTACTTAAAATCTTTGTATTATGCGTTATTATCAAAACAGCATTTTTCTTGTTTTTAAACATTTCTATTCCTTTAGATACTGTTTTTATTGCGTCAACATCAAGCCCTGAATCAGTTTCATCTAATATTGCAAGTTTTGGATTTAATACTAAAAGCTGAAGAATTTCGTTCTTCTTTTTTTCTCCACCAGAAAATCCAACATTTAAACTTCTTTCCATATTATTGGGATTCATATTTAATTCTTGCATATATTTTTTTAGTTCATTTTTAAATTCAAATATTTTAATTGGTTTTCCAGTAATTTTATTTTTTGCATATTTCAAAAAATTAGTAACTGATACTCCAGGTATTTCCTCTGGTAATTGAAATGACATAAAAATTCCTTTTCTTGCTATTTCATCTGTTTTAGAATTTGTTATATCTTCCCCTTCAAATTTAATAGTTCCATTTGTTTTTATATAACTAGGATTATTAAGTATTGCATTTGCTGTTGTTGATTTTCCTGAACCATTTGGTCCCATTATTACATGAATTTCTCCTTTATTTATTTTTAAATTCATTCCTTTTAAAATTTCTTTTTCTTCTGCTTTTACATATAAATCGTTTATTTCTAGTAAATTGTTGTTCATAATTCTATCCTTTCTTTTATTTTTTTGTTCCGTGTTCTTCGCACGCAAGATGTACATTTTTCATTATTTATATCATACCCACATTCTAAACTATATAATCCCAAAGTTTTATGTGTGTATTTTGCTAGTTTGTTTAGTGTTTCATCACTAATTGTAGCTTTTATTTTTTCTGCTTCTTGTTTTGCTTCATTTGGCTCAATTTCTAATATACTATTTAAAAATAAATAAACTATATCATATGCCTCTAAAATCTTTTTAGCATGCTTTTTCCCTGTTTCTGTTAAAGTTATAGATCCATAAGTTTCGTAATTTACAAGTCCTTCCTCTTTTAAATTTGTTATTGCATAATTTACAGTAGGTTTTGTTTTATTTAATATTTTAGCAATATCTGTAACTCTAGCTCTTTTTTCTTCATTTTGAAGTATATATATAGTTTTTAAATATTCTTCTCCGAGTTTTCGTAAGCATAAAAAGATCTCTCCTTTTTTGTTAGAGTACTCTAACATTATACTACTTTTTCACAGTTTGTCAATATATATAAAGAACAACAGTGGGCTTTTTTTGATGTCAGACTATTTAAATTTATTTTAAAGCCCACGCTCGTTGTTCGCCCGCCAAAATTTTGAAAAAATTTTGTGTGGAATATTTGCGAAGCTTTGTTGAATAGGGAAAATCTTTGATTTTTCCTATTCAATAAAAAAGTTAGATTTCTCTAACTCTTTTTATTATTATCCTAATTTGTCACCATTTTCTACTTTTCTTTCTGGTGTTATAAGTACTACTCCATCTTTACTATATGTACCAAGAACTAATACTTCTGATATAAAGTTTGCTATTTGTTTTGTAGGAAAATTTACTACTGCTAATATTTGTTTCCCTTTTAAATCATCTAATGAATACATCTCTGTTATTTGCGCTGATGACCTTTTTATTCCAATATCTTTGCCAAAGTCTATTTCTAACTGATATGCTGGTCTTTTTGCTTTTTCAAATTTTTTTGCTGATATTATTGTTCCTACTCTAATATCTAGTTTCATAAAATCTTCAAATGTTGCCATAATTGTTCCCCCTTATATATAGAATAAACTTACCATATAGCATAAATACATTATAAAATATACAATTCCATTTGTTCTGCTCATTTTGTTTTTTGGTGGAATAATTGTAAATAAAAACAATATAGCTGTTGCTATTAGTAAAATAATCATATCTTTATTATAATTAGTGTTATATACAATTGGCTTAATAAGTGATGAAGTTCCAATTATAAGTAACATATTAAAAATATTAGAACCTAAAATATTCCCAATCGCAATATCACTTTCCCCTTTTATTGAAGCTGATATACTTGTAACAAGTTCTGGCAGGCTTGTACCTATTGCAAGAATTGTTATACTAATTATTTTTTCACTTAAGTGTAAAATTTTAGCAATATTTACTGTATTATTTACAGCTAAATCGCCACCAAATTTTAATGCTACAAAGCCTAAAATTATAAAAATAATATCTTTAATTATTGATTTTTTAGTAGTTTTTTCTTCTTCAAAATCATCGTCTTCTTTATCAAATTTTTTTGCTTCAAATGACATTACGATTGTATATAAAATAAAAAATACAAATAATACAATTAGTATTGTTCCATCTACTCTTGTTATATTTTGACCAATATTACATAATACAAGAAAAACTATTGATACAAATAAACATATAGGTATTTCTATTAATCTTGTTTCTCTTTTAAATTTAATAGATCTTACTATTGCTGAAGCTCCTAAAATAAGAAGTAAGTTTGCAATACTACTTCCTATTACATTACCTATAGCCATATCTGGATAACCATTTATTGCTGATGATATGCTTACAAATAATTCTGGCATAGATGTACCAATTGAAACTATTGTTAATCCAATTACTATTTCTGGTATATTAAATTTCTTTGCCACATTACTTGAACCCTCTACTAAAAAGTCTGCTCCTTTTATTAGCAAAAAAAATCCTACTATAATTAATATTAGTGATAAAATCATTAATTTATTCTCCTAAGTTATATTTGAATTATTCCCATTTGTTTTTTAGTTATACAATTTATAATTATAGCTGATTAAATTTTACTATGCAATAATAAAAAA
This sequence comes from uncultured Clostridia bacterium, assembly GCA_947588635.1. Classification (GTDB taxonomy): domain Bacteria; phylum Bacillota; class Clostridia; order TANB77; family CAG-508; genus CAG-452. Next base: position 14,145 of record CANPYN010000007.1, on the reverse strand, counting down.
CAACAAATGAGAATTTTTTTCTCATTTGCCGTTTTTTATTATTTATATAAAATTACGTCATTGCTGTTTAAACTCTTTTTAACATCTATTACTCTTTGATTCTCTGAGCCTTTCCATTTTAGGGTTGGATTTCTTAGTTCGTCAACATATCTCCCATCTACTAATACATCTGTATACTTCATTACTTCTTTATCTTTTAAATCTTTGTCAAATGTAAATCCTGACCATATCCATAAATTTTTATTTGGCATTTTTTCTTTAAAAGCTTTTGCAAGTTTAGTAGTTCCTTCGATATTATTAGGATGAAGCGGTTCCCCTCCTAAAATTGACAAACCTTTTACATTTTCATTTTCACATAGTTTTAATACTTTATCTATTGTTTCATCAGTAAACTCTTTTCCACCGATTAAAATCATGTGTTTCTGGATTAAAACATTCTTTACAGTTAAAAGTACATCCTTGTACAAAGATTGATACTCTAACACCTGGTCCATCTGAAATATCCATTTTTCTAATTTTGTTGTATCTCATTTATATTAACCCCCATTATATACGCATTTACTCTTCGTAATCTTTATTATCCATATGTAATACTCTTTCTTTTATTTCTTGTGTTCTTCCTCTATTCCAGAAATTGCTTCCTATATACCCACATGTTCTTCTTGCCACATTTAATGTATCATGGTCTCTATTTCCACAATTTGGGCAATACCATTCTAAATTATCGTCAATTAAGATTTCTCCATCAAATCCACATTTTTGGCAATAGTCTGATTTTGTATTTAATTCTGCATACATTATATTATCATAAATAAATTTGATAACTTGTAATACAGACTCAATGTTATTTTGTAGATTAGGTGTTTCTATATATGATATAGCACCACCTGGACTTAATCTTTGGAATTCACTTTCTAATTTAAGTTTTTCAAAAGCATCTATTTCCTCAAATACAGGAACATGATAAGAATTTGTTATATAGTCTCTATCTGTAATACCTTCAATAACTCCAAATCTATCTTTTAAGCATTTTGCAAATTTATATGTTGTTGATTCAATTGGTGTTCCATATACACTGTAATCTATATTTTCTGCTTCTTTCCATTCTTTACATTTATCATTTAGTTTTTGCATAACTTTTAGTCCGAACTCTTTACCTACTCCATTATCAGTATGGCTATTTCCTGTCATATATTTTACACATTCATAAAGTCCTGCATATCCTAATGAAATGGTTGAATATCCACCATGTAGTAAATCATGTATGCTTTCACCTTTTTTTAGTCTTGCAAGTGCACCATGTTGCCATAGTATTGGTGCTACATCACTTGTTGCCTTACTCAACCTTTGATGTCTTGCTTGAAGTGCTCTATGACATAATTCGAGTCTTTCTTCATATATATTCCAAAATTTATCCATATCTTTACCAGATGATAATGCTACATCTACTAAGTTTATTGTTACAACTCCTTGATTAAATCTTCCATAATACTTAGGTTTGTTTGTCTTAGGATCAACATATGGTGTTAAGAATGAACGACATCCCATACAAGGATAACAATTTCCATTACCATTTTTATCTATTTTATATTCTAACATTTTCTTTTCAGAAATATAATCTGGAACCATTCTTTTTGCTGTACATTTAGCAGCAAGTTCTGTTAAATACCAATATTTACTACCTTCTCTTATATTATCTTCTTCTAAAACATATAATAATTTTGGAAATGCTGGTGTAATGTATACACCTTTTTCGTTTTTCATTCCTTGAATTCTTTGTTCTAGCATTTCTTCAATAATCATAGCTAATTCTTCTTTATATTCATCTGTTTCTCCTAAATAAAAACATACACTTAAGAATGGCGATTGTCCATTTGTTGTTGTCATAGAATTAATTTGATATTGGAAAGTTTGGACTCCATCTTTTATTTCTTTTTTTAAATCTTCTTTTGCAAATTTTTCACATTGTTCTTTTGAGAGATTTCTATCTTGATATTTTTTTAGGTATCTATTATAGCTATCTCTTACAAATGGTGCTAAGTGTGTCATTGTTACAGTTGCTCCACCATATTGGCTAGATGTTACAGCTGTTATTATTTGAGTTGCAATCGTCATTGCTGTTAAAAATTTATGTGGTTTTTCAATCATAACTCCATTTATATTAGTTCCATTTTGTAGCATATCTTCTAAATCTATTAAATCACAATTATGAAGTGCATTTTGAGCAAAATAGTCTGCATCATGGAAATGTATAATTCCAGCATCATGTGCTTTTACAATATCATCTGCAAGTAAAAATCTTCTTGTTATATCTGTACTCGTAATTCCTGCCAAGTAATCTCTTTGTGTAGTTACAACTTTAGCATTTTTATTAGAGTTTTCGTTGTTCCAATATTCACTTTCTCCTTCAATTAATTCTTTAATTGACTGGTCTGTTGTATTAGCTTTTCTAACTAATTCTCTTGTATAACGATATGTAATATATTTTTTTGCTAATTTGAATTTTTCGATAGACATTAATTTTTCTTCAATAATATCTTGTATATCTTCAACTAGTATTCTTGCCTTATCAAGTTCTTCAATATATTTTATGATTTCTTCTATTTGCTCTTTTGAAGCTTTTTCCTTTCTTGATACTTCATTATTAGCTTTTTGAATTGCTATTCTTATTTTTTCTGGGTTATATGCTACAATCGTTCCATCTCTTTTTATTATTTTCATTTGAATATCTCCTCCTTCGTAATGTAAATGAATTATACCACAAAAAAATAAAAATGTTGTTGCAATTGCAACAACATTTTTATCCATTGCTTCTAAATTTAGTTGTATCAAGCATAAGATGTTTTATTACATTTATATTACAAATTTGTTACATTTTTGGTTCATTATTTTTTGATACTGAATTAAATTTTTCAATCGCTTCATTTACAAAGATTTTACTTCTTCCACACATTGGATTACTTAATGGACAATGATTATAGCATCCTCTGCAATTTATTTTAGTTAGATATTGTTTTAATTTTATATCTTCTTCATTCATCCTACTTTTCTCCAATCATTTCTCTATAAATAATATTTATATCAGCCTCATCTTTATATTTATTTTCCATTGGACACATACCTGTATTATCTTTATTTTTAATATATTCTACTTTTTTATAAAATTTATATTTAACATTATTTTTTTCTAGCACAGGAATTGCATATTCACTTATTATTTCTGCATAAATTTCTTTGACTCCAGCAACTGCTAAAATAGATGCAGCCACTTTTCCAATTACCTTATCAGCAATCACAGCCCCATTAAGTATTGAACTATCTTTCATCAAAATTTCTTTTATATCTTTTATTCTATCTTGATAGTATTCTTTTATATCACCATTTTTATAACAAACTACCAAAGAAGCATTTTTTTCTAGTAATATTTTTTTTACATTTTCTAAATTACTCATGAAGCTTTATTCCTTTCTCTATTACCTTCGCAATAACTGGAACAAATAAAAGTTGAAGAGCTATTCCTGGTAATCCCACTTTTATACTGTCTATTACTGATAATCCATAAGTGCTAAATCCAAATACATTTATTGCTGCAAATAGTACACCTGAATATATTACTCTCCCTAATACTATTGTTGCAATTAATGAAATATATTTATTAAATTTTTTGTTAAATAATCCTAATAAAATTGCATAAATAATTAATTCAATAAGCATATATGGTAATCTTGCAATATTAGGCATACCTGTTAATAGATAACTAAATATTACAGATGTACCTGCCACTATACTTCCACTAAACACTCCAAATGTTAATGCAGCAATTAAAACTGCTATATGCATTGGTAAAAAAATGCTACCGGCTGAACTTCCTGCTATTAAGTGGAATATTCTAGGTAATGCTATACCTATTCCACTTAATAGAATTGTACCCATTATATATTTTGCTTTTTTTGTTGATAAAATATCTAATAAACGATTTTCTTTTTTAATTTCTTCTGATTTTTCTAACATAATAAAATCCTCCTTCAAAATTTGTGGTCTCTTTACTATTCATAATATTCTTTAGTTTTATTTCTTTACAAAGTTTAATGGACAAACCTCAGTAATAGGCATTCCTCATAGATTAAGGTATGTCCCTAGTTTTTAATTAAATTTCTACTAATTCATAATCTCTATTTCCAATTCCTAAATCGCTTGCTACTTCAATTGTGTGTATTCCTTGTCTTGAATTAATTCTTTCCAATAGATGTTCTTTTCCTTCATCGTTTGAATTTTTAACTAAATCTATGCATGCCTGATCTATTGCAACTGGATCTAAAGATGCTAATATTCCAATATCTTTCATACATGGATCTTCTGCAACTTCACAGCAATCACAATCTACACTCATATTACACATTATATTTATATATACAATATTTCCTTCGAATTTTTTTGTAACACTACTTGCTGCATCTGCCATAGCTTCTAAAAATTTTAATTGATCTACATTAAACATATCCTCATAGCTTCCATTTTCTTTTCCTATGCAGTGAATATATCTTTTTCCTTTACCTGATGCAACACCAATTGATAATTGTTTTAATGCTCCTCCATATCCACCCATTGGGTGTCCTTTAAAATGAGATAGTACTAACATAGAATCATAATTATCAATGTTTTTTCCAACATAATTTTTTTTAATCACTTTACCATTTGGAATTTCTAATACTTTATCTTCACCCTCTGCATCCATAATGTCAACATCAAAATATTTTGTCCAACCATGTTCATCCATCAATTGTTTGTGCTTTTCAGTTGTATCTCTTGCTCCTTCGTATGCTGTATTACATTCTACAACTGTTCCGTTTACATGTTCTACTATTTTTTTTACCATTTCTGGTCTTATATAGTTTTGATTTCCTCTTTCCCCTGAATGTAATTTTACTGCTACCTTTCCTTTTAATGTCCTTCCAAGTAAGTCATACATTTTAACAATATTTTCTGGAGTAATTTCCTTGCTAAAATATACTTTCGCTTTTTCCATTTTAAACCATCCCCTTCTTTATAAATTTATATTAAATTAAATATTTAAGCTATTATATTTGTCTCATAAACTTCCTGATTATCACTATATTGATAATTTGATAAAAGACCTTCATATATAAGATGTATATTATCTAATTCTGTAAAATCCATAGGTTTTACTATTTCCGGTAAAAGTTTTTTACCTAAACTTGTTTCTAATATATATTTTACAAATTCGGCACAATAAAATGTATCTTGTTTTTGATATTTCTTATTTACACTTACTAAAAATAATCCTATAATATTAAACTTATATTTACTTTTTTCTTCTTTTACCTTTTCTATCATTGAACATATTTTTTTATATTGATTATCCGTTACTGTTAACTCATATACTCCAGTTATTGTATTTTTAAATCTAGCAAAAGTTCCTTTATTTATTTCTTCATGTACAAATCCAGCTTTATATGGATTATATGGATTTAGTCTTCCAAAAGAATACATTTTCTTTAAATTAACATCTAATCCTATTGAAACATGAGTATATTTTTTCTTTGTATAATACTTTACAATACCAGATAAAGTTGTTCCTGTATGTGTTAGTACAATATATATTTCTTTCATTTCATTTTTTCATCTCCATTAATCTACTCTTAGTGCAACAACTGGGTCTTTTTTACTTGCCATTTTTGAAGGTATTAGTCCTGCAGTCATTGTAAGTATCATACTTATAACAACTAATATTATTCCAGCTAATGGTGGTACCATGGTTTTAACACCTACACCTGTAAGGCTATAAATTATACTATTAATAGGAATTGTTAGTAATATTGTTATTCCTATTCCAAGTAATCCAGAAATTAATCCTACTATAAATGTCTCTGCATTAAATACTCTTGAAATATCCTTTTTAGAAGCACCAATACTTCTAAGTATTCCTATTTCTTTCGTTCTTTCAAGTACTGAAATATATGTTATTATTCCTATCATTATTGATGAAACTATTAATGATATTGCAACAAAAGCTATTAAAACATAACTAATTATATTAATAATCTGATTTACTGATTTCATCATAATTCCTACAATATCAGTATAATTTATTACGTTTTCTTCTTTGTTTTCATCTTTTTGTTTTTGATTATAATTTTCAATTTCTTTCGTAATACCATCTTTAGATTCAAAATCCTTAGGATATAAACTTATTGAAGTTGGATTGTTTAAGTCCACTGCTCCTAATTTCTCCAAGTTTTTTTCATAACTTGAATTCATGTTTTCTGTATATGCTTCCATCATCTGTGATAATTCTTCTGCACTCAAAGATGCCATTGCCATTTTTTGTTCAGTTGATAATGAGTCATAATTAAACTCTTGCTTTTCATTCTCTTCTGGGAATTCTAAACCTGAAAACACGTTAATATTAGATTCCTTCTTTTGCTCTTTTACAATTTCTGATTGATTAGATTTATTTATTACATATTCTTCTAAATCTTTTGTGTATCCAATTCCCTCTTTTATTGATACTGCAACTGTATCTGGATTTTGTTTGATTATTCCTACAACTTTAATGCTTTCTGCATTATCAATTTTTTCTTTCATATATTTTTTATCATCTTTTTTATCAAGCCATAATCCATTTTCTTTAGTATAATAATCAGAGTTTAAAATTAACTTAAATGATAACCCGATTAATTCATCATAACTGTATGAAGTTTGAACTGATTCTTCAACTGTTTCTCCTTTTTGCATTGCCTTAAACTTCTTTTCTAACTCATCTTGATCCTTTAGTCCTAATGAATATAATGTGTAGTCACTAAGTTCATTATTCTCATTTACTACCAATACTACTTCGTTATAGTTTTTAGGCCACTCACCAGCAAGTAAATTATATTGTGAATGTAATAGTTCTTCATTATCTAATAATTCCATCCATACGTCTGTATTAGACATCATAGCAGATGACATAGAAGAATTATTGCTTGCTTCTATCATTTCTCCCATTCCCATTGCATTCATAACTGTGCTTGGATTAACCTTAACTATTCCATCTTTAGTGTCTTCTTTGTATAAATTAATATTCAAATCATAACTATAATCAATAGCATTTGTATAATTTTTTATCGGATTATTATCTTCTTCTAAATAACTTTTTAATTCCTTTAAATTGTTATTTGTTACTTTATTTGAAAGAGTAGCAATCATCTCGTCCATAATGTCAGATGAATATACTCTATTCTCCTCGTAACTTGACGTATCATTATTTGTTTCTCCCATCATACTTTCCATCATACTAGACATATCTATTGTTTGTTCTTCAATTGTAATTGGATAAGAAGATAATGTATCTTCTTCAACTTTATTAATATAATTTTGTACGCCTGTTGATATAGCAAGTATCAGAGCAATTCCAATAATACCAATACTACCTGCAAATGCTGTTAAAAATGTTCTTCCTTTTTTAGTCATTAAATTATTTAAACTCAAATTTAAAGCTGTTAAGAAACTCATAGATGTTCTTTTATTTTTATTTTTATCATTATTTTCTTTATTTTCCGATTTATATGGATTACTATCATCTATTACTTTTCCATCCAAAACCTTTACTATCCTCGATGAATATTTTTCTGCTAATTCTGGATTGTGTGTTACCATTATTATTAACTTATCTTTTGAAATTTTTTTTAATATTTCCATTATCTGTACACTTGTTTTTGTATCTAATGCACCTGTTGGCTCATCTGCCAAAATTATTTCTGGGTCATTTACTAATGCTCTTGCAATTGCAACTCTTTGCATTTGTCCACCTGACATCTGGTTTGGTTTTTTATTAATCTGATCTTTTAATCCAACACTTTCTAATGCTTTTATTGCTTTTTGTCTTCTTTCCTTTTTAGATACTCCAGAAAGTGTTAATGCAAGTTCTACATTAGATAAAACAGTTTGATGTGGTATTAAATTATAGTTTTGAAAAACAAAACCTATAGAGTGATTCCTATACCCATCCCAATCTCTATCTTTAAATTCTTTTGTAGATTTACCATTTACTGATAAATCTCCATTTGTATATCTATCTAATCCACCAATAATATTTAAAAGCGTTGTTTTTCCACATCCACTTGGTCCTAATATTGATACAAATTCTGATTTTCTGAATTCAATATTTATTCCCTTCAATGCCTCTACTTTTGAGTCACCTGATAAATATTCTTTAGTTATATTTTCTAGTTTTAACATTATTCCCTCCTTCAAAATATCATAGAATTATTATTGCTTTAACCTTTAATCATATAATTATATTACCCAAATTTATTCATGTCAACTGGAAAATTTGACCAATTTTAAATTTAATTATATAATATATCTATGGTATTCTTTTAGTTTACCAAATAATTTATTTGAAAGGTAGTGGTCTTTCATGTCACAAGAAAGACACATCGCAGAGTACTTAGCTTTGCGGGGGTCAAAAATCCATCCAGCATTTGTGATGGGAACAGAATCAACAGTTAAAGAATTCGCTCTTACTTTTTTTGCAACTTGTTCTAACGAACAGCTACAAAATTTATGGCTTATAACTGATGAAAAATTATCTTCTATTCATCAGCAAACAGACAACAGCGAGCGAATAAATATTTCAGAAGATATCCCAGTATTGTTCTTTAAGAAAAGAGAGGATGAGATTCCATCTCTTATCTCTAAAAGTGAAATGAAGGATTTTAAGTTCAACCAAAATAAAACTTGGACTTCAAAATTTTCCTTTTTAGAAAAGAATAATACAAGATATTTTCCACTGATGATTACTTTCAGTTGACTGTGTCCTTTCAGTCGCTGTACTCTATAACGAGTACAGCGACTTTTACATATATAAACATTTTTCTTGACAGTAGTGGTATAATAATTTTATCAATATATAATCGTTATCGGAGGGAAAAATCATGGATGAAAGAAAATTAGAGTTAGTTACGGACTTTTATGAATTCACTATGTCTAATGGATATTTTTCTAAAAATATGCAAAATACTGAAACTTATTTTGATGTATTTTTTAGAGAAATCCCAGACAATGGTGGTTATGTTATATTTGCAGGTTTAGAACAAATAATAAATTATGTAAAAAATTTAAAATTTAATGATGATGATATTAATTATTTAAAAAATCAAAATATGTTTTCAGATGATTTTTTAGATTATTTAAAAAATTTTAAATTTACAGGTACAATTTGGTCTGTTCCAGAAGGAACTGTAGTATTTCCAAATGAACCATTAATTACAGTAAAAGCCCCTATTATACAAGCACAGCTATTAGAAACAAGTATTCTTTGTTTTATTAATCACCAATCATTAATTGCAACAAAATCAAGTAGAATAGTAAATGCAGCAGATGGACGTCCAGTAATGGAATTTGGTGCAAGACGTGCACACAATGTAGATGCTGCAGTTTTTGGTGCAAGAGCTGCAATTATTGGTGGATGTGTTCGGAACATCATGTGTTTTAACAGCAAAAGAATGGAATGTTCCCGCAAGCCGGAACAATGGCACATAGCTTTATACAAGCTTTTGATTCAGAATATGAAGCATTTAAAGCTTATGCCGAAAATTACCCAAATGATTGTACATTATTAATAGATACATATGATACATTAAATTCTGGAATCAAAAATGCTATTAAAGTTTTTAATGAAGTTTTAGTACCAAATGGATATAGACCTAAAGCAGTAAGATTAGACAGTGGTGATTTATCTTACCTCTCTAAAAAAATAAGAACTATACTAGATGAAGCTGGTTTTCAAGACTGTAAAATATGTGGAACAAATGCTCTAGATGAATATGTAATAACGTCTATTTTAAACGAAGGTGCAAAAATAGATTTGTTCGGTGTTGGAGAAAATTTAATCACTGCAAAAAGTAATCCTGTTTTTGGTGGTGTATACAAATTAGTCGCAGTCGAAAAAAATGGTAAAATAATTCCTAAGATTAAAGTATCTAATAATACTATAAAAATAACTAACCCTGGATTCAAAAAAGTTTATAGGTTTTATGATAAATCAACAAATAAGGCTCTAGCTGATGTAATCGCTTTACATGACGAGATAATACCTGAGGATAATTATACAATCTTTGATTCTTCATCACCATGGAAAAACAAAACTTTAACAAATTATACTATAAGACCATTACAAGAAATAATATTTGATAATGGAAAATGTGTATATAACTCACCTGATTTAAACACTATCGCTCAAAACGCTAAAAAAGAATTAGATACTTTGTGGCCTGAAGTCAGACGTATAAAAAATCCACATACATACTATGTAGATTTATCTAAAAAATTATGGAATTTAAAAAATGAGTTGTTAGAAAACAAATAATTGGTAAAATAAATTATTGCTTGAGCGTCCGGACGTGAGGAAAAAATTTATTTCGCAGAAATGGAATTTTTTCCTCCGTCCTAGCGAATTAATTGCATTTAATTTGTTGTTTATTCTTGGGCGGAAATGGATTCCGCCCCTACAAATTACAATTTGTTTTATTCCTATTCCATTTGCTTCATTATTTTATAAAAATTGCATATCTATTAAAATATCCCAGTTTCTATATTTTGACTGGGGTATTTTATATATATTATTTTATATTTATTACTTACTTAAAGAATAATATGCAACTGAACCATCATCATTTAATACCTTTGTTAACTTTGCATCAGATTTTAGACATACTAATGGGCGGAGGCCGACGCCATTTTTTTGAAATAGGTTATCATCCATAATAAATCCATATTGCCCTTTATCAACAGTCATAATATTGTAATTGAGATATGACGAAGGCGACGAAAGCCAATACGCATCTACATATTTAGTAACATCAGTAAAATATAGTCTGTCGTTGTAACCTTCATTCCTCGATCCACAAAAATCCTTACCAAATACAGAAGACCCAGTGGGGTTTTGAGTTAGTCCCACACAATATCCGAAACCGTTCGTACTGTTATTACTCCAATATAGTGGTTTTGTGGTATCTGATGAGTTGCCATGCTTTTTATTCCAGCTAGCAATCCACATCTCGACTGTTGGACCTCCAATCGCATATTCTGCACATTCTTTCTTTGAACTATCATCAATAAATGACTTCCAGTTATCTGTACACATTAAATTACTTGCACATCGAGAATTTGGGAAGCCACCTTTACCGTCAATTCCTACGTTGCCTGAGCAATAATATCCCTTTGACATGAATATCTCTGGAAATGAACATTGAGTTTTATTTGCATTTAAAGATTTATTGTGTCCATCATTGCAGTGATATTCCGCTGTATTATTCGAAATCCAATAATAACAATATTCATGTGCTTCAGATGAATCAACAGTGTTTTGTGTCATTTTTGCTTCTTTTATAGCGGTTTTTAATGCTTCACATTTATCCCCTGTTACAAGATCTGCTGCTATTATAAATATTCTACCATTAGTATCTTCATATCCATCATCTTCAGAACCAACGTAAAAGATTTTCCAATCATTTGTTGTATCTCTATCTCCATTTAAGTCTAATCCATAATCTACATATTCTCCATAATCATCTACTGTTAAGTCTTTTGCTGTAAGTTTTTTTCCATTCAAATACTCGTCAATTGAACCATATTCTTTTCTGTCTATTTCTACTTTTCCACTTGCTAAGTTTTGTTCTTCGTTTATTTTGTTCTCTGTTTCTGTTTTTGCTTGTTTTGCTGTGTTAAATAATTCTCCTTTTAACGCTACTGTTATTGTTACTGTTACTAGTATTAACATTATTATTATTGTGATGACCAATGCTATTAGGGTGATGCCTTTTTGAGAAGTGAGATTTTGGTGTTCTTTCGAAAAATTTTTGTTTTGGGTTTGTTCTTCGAAGACCGGGCAGACAGGGTCGTCTGCCCCTACAACATTTGCAATTAGTTTATCCTTTATATTTTTTGTTTGTGGGTCGCCCTGGGGTGCGACCCCTACAGCATTTGCAATAGATTTGTTAATCGTTTTTTCTTTTTGGGCAGACACAAGGCCTGCCCCTACGGCATTTGCAATTAATTTGTTGTTTGTTTCTTTCATTTGTTTTAACATATGTTTCCTCCTTATTCTTCTTTGGTTTTGTTATAAAGGTTCAAATATAAAAAATAGATATTAAGCCCTTTTTCGGGGTCCGGCTTTTGCTTCGTACTCCTTCTTCCGGGAGACAAAAGGGTTAATATATATTTTTTATATTGAACCTTTTATCAATTCATTGTTCTTTATTTATTATGTTGAGTTATAAATATACTTCATGATTTTATTATAGATTTTTCGTTTTTTATTGTCAATAATTTTTTTATTTTGTCATCTATTTTTTATATTTCTGTAATATATTTGTAATATTTAAGTAATATCTATTACATTTATACGCAAAAGAAACCTAATCGTTTATATATTTTTATATAAATAATTAGGTTTCTTTTGAATATTAATTTTGAATATATATTTGTTTCGGGCAGATATAAAATCTGCCCTTACGGTTGTTTGCAATAATTTTGTTGATTATTGTTTTTCTTTATATAGAATTAAAATTTTTGTAAGCGTTATGTATATTTGCATAAATTATCTTATGCACTTTAAATTTGTTTTACTCTAAGTATCTATTATTTTATTAATTTAACAGCAGATTCGATACATACTATCGGACGGAGTCCAATCGAGTGCCCGTACAAGTCACCATAGCCCACATCACCATTGCAACTAACCTTAAACATGAAACTAGCACTATGGGCGGAAGGAGATGCAAGCCAATAATCACTGCATTTTTCAATGATTCCATCACCATCTAAATCATTAGAATCACTTTTATGAGGGAAGTATAATGTATCATTATATCCATCACTATTGCTTAAACTATAACTCTCAGTTTTTGCACTGCTTGTGGTTCCAACATAATACCCGTTTCCACTATTGTTATTTCCGTTTGCATATAAGGTTATCCCATGTTCAGTATCTACATCTTGTCCGTGCTTTTTGTTCCAGCTTGCTACCCACATCTCTAACGTTGGTCCTCCTATTGCATATGTTGCTCCGTAACTTTTATCAACGAAATCTTTCCAATTATCTGTACACATTAAGGTAATTACACACCTTGTATTCATTCCAGATAGATAAGTTCCTAAGTGGTCTGAATAATAGTATTTTGTAGCCATAAATAAATCAGGAAATGAACATTGTTTTTTTGTCTGATTTGAAGCATTATGTTTATCGTAGCAATTGTAAAGTATTTCAGTATTGTAATCCCAATAATAACAGTACTTATAGTTACCTGTATTGCGTATCATTTTTGAATTTTTTGTTGCTGTTTGAAATGCACTACACTTATCTTCGCTTACATAATCTGCTGCAATGATAAATGTGTGTCCTTTTCCATCTACATAAAATACTTTCCAGTCATTTGTTTTATTTCCATCTCCATTTAAGTCAATTCCATACTCAATATATTTTCCATAATCGTTTTCTGTTGGTATTTTTATATCATTTACATAGTCACCTATAGAGTTATATCTTTCTCCTTCTATTTCTATGTTTTCACTTGCTAAGTTTTGTTCTTCGTTTATTTTGTTTCCAGTTTCTGTTTTTGCTTGTTTTGCTGTGCTAAATAATTCTCCTTTTAATGCTACTGTTATTGTTACTGTTACTAGTATTAGCATTATTATTATAGTTATTATTAGTGCTATTAAAGTGATTCCGTTTTGAGAGGTGAGAGGTGTGAAGTGTGAGGTGAGATTTAAGTATTCCTTCGAAGAATTTTTTGTTTGTGGGTCGCCCAAGGGTGCGACCCCTACAGCATTTGCAATTGATTTGTTAATCATTGTTTCTTTTGGGGCAGATATGGAATCTGCCCCTACAGCGTTTGCATTAATTTTGTTGTTTGTTTCTGTTATTTGTTTTAACATATGTTTCCTCCTTTTTCTTCTTTGGTTTTTGTTATAAAGGTTCAAATATAAAAAATAGATATTAAGCCCTTTTTCGGAGTCCGGCATTTTCTTCGCAGACCTTCTTCCGGGAGACAAAAGGGTTAATATGTTAATGTCAATATAGAAATGTAATTTTTTTTGAATTTAAGGATGTAAAATTTTGTACATTTTTATATTCCATTT
>CANPYN010000006.1 GCA_947588635.1 uncultured Clostridia bacterium | reverse complement strand
GGTAATTCTTGCATCATATTTGTTTTGATTACATTTTCATATACTACTATATTTGATGTTATATTTGCATAAAGTATTAATACTCCATCTATTGCTAAAAAGGCTTCTGGTACACAAATTCTTTTATTTGCCGAATCATCTAGTGTTCTTTCTAGCCATTGGGTTGCTGCTGTTATTTTTGTATCATTTGCTAAAGATATTACATGTCTTGAAAGTGAGTTTATTCTTTCACTTCTCATTGGATTTCTTTTATATGCCATTGCTGATGATCCTATTTGTCCTTTTTCAAATGGTTCTTCTAACTCTTTTTCGTGTTGCAATAGTCTCATATCATTAGCAAATTTTGATGCGCTTTCTGCTATACCAGCTAAACAATTTAATACGATTGAATCTAATTTTCTTGTATATGTCTGTCCAGATACTGCATATACTTTTTTGAATCCCATTTTTTCTGCAATCTTTTTGTCTATTTGTTTTACTTTTTCTTCATCTTTAAATAATTTCATGAAACTTTCTTGTGTTCCTGTTGTTCCTTTACATCCTAATAATTTCATTCTTGTTTCTACAAATTCTAATTCTTCCAAGTCTTCTAGTAAATCTTGTAACCAAAGTGTTGCTCTTTTTCCAACTGTTGTAAGTTGTGCTGGTTGAAAATGTGTATATCCCAAACAAGTTGTTCCTTTATATTTATCAGCAAATTCTTTTAAATTATTTATTACTGTAATTAATTTTTGTTTTACAATTTTAATTGCTTCGTTCATTAATATTACATCTGTATTATCTGTTACATAGCATGATGTTGCTCCTAAATGTATTATTGGTTTTGCTTTTGGACATTTCACCCCAAATTCATATACATGTGCCATTACATCATGTCTACATTCTTTTTCTCTTTTTGCTACAATATCATAATCAATATTTTCTACATTTGCTTTCATCTCATTTATTTGCTCATCTGTGATGTCTATTCCTAATTCTTTTTCAGTTTCGGCAAGAGCAATCCATAGTTTTCTCCAAGTACTGTATTTGGAATTATTAGACCAAACTTTATTCATTTCTTTACTTGCATATCTTCCTGAAAGTGGTGTAATATAAATTTCATTGTTCATTTTATTTCCTCCTCTATTATATGTATAGGGTAACACCTTAGTCATAGGCATTCCTCATAGATTAAGGCATGTCCCTACTGTGATTTACTGATGTCAGTATTTATATTTCTTTCTATTCTGCTATTACTAATACTGTTTCTAATTTTGAAAAATCTACTGCTGTTTCAACTATTGCATATCTATCTGTTACATTTTTAGACTCTATTATTTGTGTTATTTTACCAATTAGTATTCCTTTAGGATAAATACCACCAATTCCTGATGTCTCTATTGTATCTTCTAATACAATATCTGCATCTGTAGGAATATACATTAATTTTAAAGTATTATCACTTCCGTAATATTCCTTTTGCTATTACTCCGTCTCTTGAAGTGCTTATTGATGAACTTACACTTGTAGCTGGATCTATAATTGGTTGTACTTTTGCAGTATTATTAGTTGTTGAAATTACATATCCTACTAATCCTTCTGTAGTAATTACTGGCATATTTTCTCTTATACCATCATCACTTCCTACATTTATTACCATTGTGTTGCTTAAATTACTTATATCCTTATTAATTATATATGCTGGAACTGTTGTATACTCTTTATATTTTTCACTCATATTGTTATAACTTCTTAGTGTCGAATTTTCTGCTTTTATTATTTCTAATTCTCTTAAATCTTCTTGAAGTTTATTGTTTTCTTCTCTTAATGCATCGTTTTCAGCCTTTAAATTATTTATATCTTCAAAAAAAGCGTTGTTACCAGATATTTTGTTCTTTAAGTATGTTAAACCATTTTGAATTGGCATTACTATTTTATTAAATGCGTTTTCCATACCTTTAAAGCTTCCCATTTCAATGTTTGTAAGTAATACTAATATAATTAAAACAACTATAGTAATTATAATACCTATAATTCCTGTTTTCTTATTTTTATACACAATTTAGCATCCTTTCTTATAGTAATATTTTATCTACGTTTTCTTGCATTTATTAGTACACTTTTTAATTTTTCTAAATCTTCTAATGTTTTTCCTGTTCCTTTTACAACACATTCTAATGGATTTTCTGCTATATAAACAGGCATTTCTGTTTTTTGACTTAACAATTTATCTAGGTTTTTAATTAATGCTCCTCCACCTGCTAAAACAATTCCTTTTTCTACTATGTCTGATGCAAGTTCTGGTGGTGTTTTTTCAAGGGTTGTTTTTACTATTTCTACAATTTCATTTATAGATTCTCTCATTGCCTCTTCTATTTGACTTGAAGTTACAACTACATTCCTTGGAAGTCCATTACTTAAATCTCTTCCTCTTATTTCCATACTCATTTCTGTCATAAGAGGAGTGGCACACCCTATTTTTATTTTTATTTCTTCTGCTGTTGTATCTCCTATAGCTAGTCCCATTTCTTTTTTTACATAGTCTTTTATATCTTCATCTAATTCATCTCCAGCGATTCTCAATGAATGACTTACAACTACTCCTCCTAATGATATAACTGCAACTTCTGTAGTTCCCCCTCCAATATCTACAATTATATTTCCTGTTGGTTCAGCTACATCTAAATTTGCACCAATAGCTGCAGCCATAGGTTCTTCTATTAAATAGACTTCTCTTGCTCCTGCTCTAAGTACTGATTCCTCTACAGCTCTTTCTTCTACTTCTGTTATTCCTGATGGAACACCTACTACTACCCTTGGTCTTCCAATATTATATCTTTGGCATGCTTTTTTTACTATGTTTTTAAGCATTAATTGTGTTGCTGTAAAATCTGCAATTACTCCATCTTTTAATGGTCTTACTGCTTTTATTGCCTCAGGAGTTCTTCCCAGCATTTCTTTTGCCTCATGTCCTGTAGCAAGAATATTACCACTTCTTCTGTCTATTGCAACAACAGATGGTTCTTTTAAAATAACTCCTTTGCCTTTAAGTGTTACTAAGGTATTTGCTGTTCCTAAATCAATTCCTATATCTTTTGATTTCAAGCTAAATAAATTCATTTTATCCTCTTTTCCTTTCCCATTAATATACTTTCATAAGTTCCATCACCTATTACTACATGGTCTAAAAGTTCAATCCCCATTATATCTGCACATTCGTAGATTCTATCTGTTATTCTATAATCTTCTTGACTCGGTTTAGGATCTCCGACTTGGATGATTATGAACAAGTATTATCTTTGGTGAACCAGTCTTTACCGCTTCTGAAAGAACCTCCTTTGGTGCAATACATGCAAAATTTGTCCCTCCTAACGATATATTCATTATTCTTACTACTATGTTTTTATTATTAAGAATAATTACTTTAACAATTTCTCTTTTTTCATATCTTAATTCCGGCATCATTAAATCAGCCACATCTTTAGTATTTTTAATCTTTATTCTATTATTATGAATAGGCTTTGATATTCTTTTTGTAAGTTCTCCAATTGCTTTTAACTGTATTGCTTTTACTTTTCCTATTCCTTTTATTTTCATAAATTCTTCTATTGAAGTATCACATAAAAATTGTAGGTTTTCTTTATTATCTGCATTATTTAGGCTTAATACTCTTTGGGCAACCGATAATGAATTTTCTTCTTTTGTTCCACTTTTTATTATTATTGCCAAAAGTTCACTATTCGATAACATTTCTGGTCCATATAGTTGTAGTTTTTCATATGGTCTTTCTGATATTGGGAGTTCCTTCATTTTTAATCTCATCATTAAATTCCTTTCAAAATAAAATTGCCCCCAACAAAATTTATAAAGTAAATTTTGTACTTTTCACTTTTAATTACATAGTTTGAGTGACAAAACCTTAGTTATCTATATTCCTCATAGATTGAGGCATGTCTCGTCATAATGTTTTAGGAACAAGCCTCAGTCATGGGCATTCCTCATAGATTGAGGCATGTCTCGTTATAATGTTTGAGGGACAAGCCTCAGTCATGGGTATTCCTCATAGATTGAGGCATGTCCCTCGTTTTATACTTTTCTATAAATAAATATTGCTATTGCCATTCCTATAATACTAGCTATATTTATTTTGAACATTAATCCAAATGTTATTGTAATAACGTTTAAATTTAACTCTATAGGATTAGATAATCCAAAGTTTTGGCCATATGATAACCACCATAGCCAATCTATCTTTGATGCTAATTCTCCTATCAAACCTCCAATTACTAATCCAGATAACAAAAATACAAGTAATACCCATATATTTTTTTCTTTTGTTGCCATGTATATTTCCTCCTTTTGTTAATACTCATATATTATATATTTTATTTATAGATTTTTCAAGTAATTTACTAAAAACCTTGAACATTTTGGTGTTTCTAAAATATAATGTTATATCTGTACTATTAAATAAACAAATTATCTATTTTCCATATTTTTTCTATTTAAATATAATGTAATTGATGTTATAATAATATTATACTTATATTATGGATGGAGGTATATTAAGTTGCGAATTGAAAAAATTACTGAAAACAAAATTAGGATAATATTAAATATACAAGATTTAAAGGAAAAGAATATAGACCTACATTCGTTTATGTCTAATTCTATAGAATCTCAAGATTTATTTTATGATATGTTAGATAAAGCAGAAAAAGAAATTGGATTTAAAACTAAGGATTATAAATTAATGATTGAAGCATTAGCTGTTCCAGAGCGGAAATTTTATTTTAACTGTAACCCGTATGCTTCCAGATAAAGAAACAAAGAAAAAGCCAACTGCTAGAAGGAAACGTATAAATATCCCTACAAATTTATCTGTATATATGTTTAATACCTTTGATGATTTTTTAGAGTTTTGTATGTCATTAGCCGAAAATGATAAAATTAAATATACTTTTTTAAAAAAATCAACTTTATATTTATATAAATCAAAGTATTATCTATGCTTATACATAAATAATAAAGATTTAAATACTTTCAAATCAATTCACTATTCAATTATTGAATTTGCTGTTCATTTAAACAACTCAGATTTATTTGAAAGAAAATTAAAGGAATATGGTAAATCTATTTTTAAAACAAATGCTATTAATAACTGTGTTAAACATTTTAGTAAATAATCTTTTTTTAAACACTGTTATATAGGAACATCAACAATGGTTTTTTTGATGTCAGACTATTACTTTGTGTTGCGAAACTAAAAGGTTTCATGGAGTTTCCTGTACAACAAACAAAAGAGCGATAAATCATTTATCGCTCTTAATTTTATCTTATTTATATAAATATAATTGTGGGTTTTGTGGTACACCATTTACTTCTATTTGTAGATGCAAATGTGGTCCTGTTGAGTTACCAGTTGAACCTACTGCAGCAATTGCCTCTCCTTGTGAAACTTTTTGACCAGATGTTACATATAATTTACTACAATGTCCATATATTGTAGTAACTCCATTTCCATGTGATATTTTTACACAATTGCCTAATCCATAAGAATCCCATCCAGAAAATGTTACTGTTCCTCCTGCTGCTGCTGCAATTGTTGTTCCAGATGATGTTGCTATATCTAAACCTTTATGATTACCGCTACTTCTTGCTCCAAATCTTGAAGTTATTATACCAGAAACTGGTTTTATTAATCCTATTCCTAACACTTGTGCAGATGGAGTAGCATTGCTTACTATTCTTTGTCCAGTATATGTTGAATATGCTGAAGATGCAATTGTTACTGTTGGCTTTTCATATAATGCTGTTATAATTGATTCTGTATCTTTAAATTCCTTAAGTTCTGTTGAATGAATTTGCGAATATCCTAAGTCCGAAACATTTGTACTTTTCTTTTCCTTCAATTTATTTATTACATTTTCGGCATCTTCTTTTGTAGCAACATAGTATTTTTCTTTTGATTTTTCTACTATTGCATAGTATTCATAATATGTTGTTCCTGAATTTTTTATTTTTTCGAATATTTCATCATCATTTGTTTGATTCTCTTTCTTTAATAAGCATAGTGAATATTCAGGTAAGTTTTTTACGTCTATAAATGCAACGTTTCCCTCTGTATTTTCTAAATATTCATTTATTCTTTTTTGTAATTTACTTTTATTTGATGTATATCCTATAAATTCACCATTTAAAGTAACACTATACATTGGTCTATATACTAGAGAAATTATACCAATTATAACTATTGTTGCTATTATTAATAAAAATATAAATTTTAATGAACTTCTAATGTGAACAAATATACTTTTTATACTTTTTAAAATTTTTAACACTCCTATCTTAATTGTTTTCCTTTTTTATAGTACTTGTATATTTTACATTGTTTTAAATTTTTTGGCAATTTTTATAATCTTTGATTTATTGTTTTATAATTTTAGATACTCATATATTCTCTTTTTAACTCTTTTTTTCTCTTAATTACTCGCTATTTCATTTTGCATATATGTTCATATTATCGTTGTTTCCGTAAGCTTTTCGCATACTATAGATGCATTAATACAACTAATATTAATGTCTTATTTTTTAATTAGCAACTTCATTTTTTATGTTGTCAATTTCTGATTGTGGTGCTTCAGATGATGGTTTATAATATCCTTTTGCTTGAGCAACTTTAAATAGTTCATACTGAAATGATTCGTCATCATCTCTTATTTGCTGTATAGCCTGTCTAAGTTGCATGTTTTCTGTTTCTGAAATAACATTTTGATATGTTGTAAGTTCAGCTTTAGTACTTTCCAAAATATCGTTTACCATATACTTTTCTTCCAATTTATATCCCTCCTAGTTCAAAAATGTTAATAATTTTTGTTTTGTATTCAAAGAATCTTGTGCAGCTTTTGTAAACATCTGCTTTATTTGCGGATCTACACATTGCGAAGCATAAGTATTAAATTTTTGGTATGAAGTATCATGTGCACTTATTAAGTGTTTTAAATTTTGCAACTCTACTTGTGTTAATGTTGCCATTTTAATCATCCTTTCAGTTTTAATCAATATTATTCAAGTATATTATTTGCATGTGTTTCAATTTTATACAATTATATTAATAATTTCTAAAATGTATAAAATTTTCTTTAACTTTTGAAATTTAGAATTTGAGATTATAAATATCTCTTGAATGATGAAATATGCTTAAGATATAAATATTATTATAATTTAACTGATAAAAAATTTTATATAAATTTAATTGTTTTATCTTGTTATTTTATGCATTTTAAAATGCCTAAATCATACAGTGATTGTAAATATTTGTCAATGTTTTTTTGACAAATATTTACATCTTGGTTTAAATAATTTCTAGATTGGCGTATTTAGCCATTAATCTTTTATGACCAACTTTTTCAAAATTTATGTCTAACTTTAAGTCGTCGCCTTCTTGCTCAACAGAGTTTATTACTCCTTCTCCAAATTTTTTATGTTGTACAGTTATCCCTGCTCTGAATTTGCTTAAATCTACATTATTACTATTATTAGTCTTATTAATAGAATTCAAAAAACTCTCTGCTGTTCTAAATTCAAATGCAGGTTTTGATGGTGAAAATTTATCTTTAAATGCTTTAGTCTGATATTTTTTCACAGTTCCATATTCCCAATCATATACAGTCTCTCTTTCCTCATTTGTATTTTTACTTGTTTTTTCATATCCTTCTAACAAGTCTTTTGGTATCTCATCTAAAAATCTTGAAACTTTATTACATGAAGTTGAGCCAAATATTGTCCTTTGTTTTGCATATGTAAGATATAGGTATTCTTCTGCTCTTGTTAAGCCAACATAGCAAAGTCTTCTTTCTTCCTCCAATTCTCTTGGTTCTCCTATTGACTTATAGCTAGGGAATATTCCGATCTTCCATTCCTACTAAAAATACAACAGGAAATTCAAGTCCTTTAGCACTATGAAGTGTCATTAATGTTACAGCTTCTTCATTTTCTTCTAATTCATCTATATCACTAGAAAGTGTTATACTTTCTAAAAATTCTGCTAGAGTACTCTCTGCTGCTTCTTCCTCGAATTCTATAGCAACTGTTAAAAATTCTTCTAAGTTTTCTAATCTATTTTCAGCTTGTGTTGTATCTTCCAATTCTAAGCTTTTGGTATATCCACTTTTGTTTAAAACTTCCTTAACTAATTCAGATATTTCTATCTCTTCTTTTTTATTTGATAATTCATCTATTAATTCTACAAAATCTCTGGAATTAGCAAATACTTTATTAAGCCCATATTCATCTGCTTTTTTTATTACTTCATACATTGATATTCCGATTAGTTGCAGATATATTTTCTATTTTTTCTAAACTTGTCTTTCCAATTCCTCTTTTAGGTTCATTTATTATTCTTTGTAGGCTTAAATTATCTGCATTATTTTGAATAAGCCTTAAATATGCAATTACATCTTTTATTTCTTTTCTTTCATAAAATTTATGCCCACCAACAATTTTATATGGAATTTGTTCCCTTACTAATATTTCTTCTATACTACGAGACTGTGTATTCATTCTATAAAGTATAGCAAAATCAGAATATTTATAATATTCTTCTCTTTTTAAATGTTCTATTTGTTCTACTATGTATGATGCTTCATCATATTCGTTGTCACATAAATGTACCTGTGGAAGTTTTCCATCTTCTTTTTCGGTCCATAGATTTTTTTCATATTTTTTTGAGTTGTTTTTTATTACAGCATTTGCTGCATTTAAAATACTTTTTGTTGATCTGTAATTTTGCTCCAATTTTATTATTTTCGTTCCTGGAAAATCTTTTTCAAAGTTTAATATGTTTGATATGTCTGCACCTCTAAATGAATAAATTCCTTGATCATTATCCCCTACAACTGTAATGTTTCCATGTCTTGCTGCAAGAAGTGTTATAAGAGTAAACTGTGATTTATTAGTATCTTGATATTCATCTACTAATACATATTTAAATTTTTCTGAATAATATTCTAAAATATCTGGATTTTCTGTTAATAAATTTATTGTAAGATTTATTATATCATCAAAATCTAAACTATTGTTTTCTTTTAGTTTTGTTTGATACTTAGAATATATTTCTGCTATTTTTTCTTTCCTATACTCTCCATTTGCTCTTGCTAAATATTGTGCTGGTGTTAGCATTTCGTTTTTGCTATTGCTTATCTCAGCTAAAACTCCCCTATCGGTAAATATTTTATCATCAATATTTAATTCCTTTAAACACTGTTTTATTAATGTTCTTTGATCAGATGTATCAAAAATTACAAACGAGTTTTGATAACCAATTCTGTCAATGTACCTTCTTAAAATTTTTACACAAATAGAATGAAATGTTCCTATCCACATTTCATTTGCTACATCTCCTACTAAATTTTCTATTCTTGTTTTCATTTCATTTGCTGCCTTATTTGTAAATGTAATTGCAAGAATTTGCCATGGCTTTATATTCTTTTCTCCAATTAAATATGCTATTTTATGAGTTAATACTTTAGTTTTTCCGAGAACCTGCTCCGGCAATTATTAAATTTGGTCCTTCTGTATTTATAACTGCTTCATATTGTTTATCATTTAATCCCTCTAATATGTTCATTTATTTTTTCCTTTCTACGTTAATTGATTCAATTATTTTGTTTATACAATCCTCTAATTCTTTTGCGCATTTTCTATATACTTCTATTCCATACCCCCATGGGTCTTTTATATCAATATCATTTTTTGGATAACCTACATATTCTTTCATTGTATATACTTTTCCTTTTAATTCTGGATACATTGCTATAACATTGTTTTTGTGACTACTCGTAGCACATAATATAACATCCATATCTTTTATATTAGAATTTCTGATGTTTGTTGCTCTATGTTTAGACAAATCTATTCCGTATTCTTTCATTGCTTCTATTCCTTCATATGTTGGAATATCTCCATTTTCTGCAAATATCCCACATGAATATACTTGTATATCTTTTTTTTCTTCTTTTGCTCTTTTTTCAAGCATTTTATGTGCCATAGCACTTCTGCATATATTTCCTGTGCATATAAACATTATTTTCATTTTGCTTAAATCACTCCTAATATAATCTTCTCTTTTTCTATTTTCATTTCAGATATTTTATATATCTCTTTTATTTTTTCTACTGCTTCTTTCCCTTTCTGTTCATCGTTTGCATGAACATATGCAAGGACTTCACCTTTTTGTACTTTGTCTGATATCTTCTTATTTAGAATAATTCCTACTGTCTTATCTATATCGTCTTCTTTTTTTATACGTCCTGCTCCAAGCATTACTGATACTTTTCCTATTTTTTCAGCATTTATCTCTTCTATAAATCCATCTTTTTCTGATACTACTGGCATAATATATTTTGCCTTTTCAAATTTATCTAGATTTTTTATATATTCTGTATCTCCACCTTGATTTTGTATAAGCTCTAAAAATTTATTATATGCTTTTCCATTTTCTATATTATCTAATATCATTTTTTTATTTTCTTCTAAATTATCATTTTTACCAGATAGCTTTATTATATAACTTCCTATTGTTGTTATAATCTCTTTTATATCTTTTGAAACATTCCCTTTCAAACATTCTACTGCTTCAATTACTTCTAATGTGTTCCCAATCGCATATCCTACTGGCTCATTCATATTTGTAAGAACACAAGTTGTTTCTCTTTTTGTAATCTCACCTATCTTCTTCATCATCTTAGAAAGTTTAATTGCATCTTCTTTGTTTTTCATAAAAGCTCCGCTTCCAACAGTTACATCTAATACTATTTTATTTGCACCAGATGCAATTTTTTTACTCATTATGCTTGATACAATTAATGGGATACTTTCAACACAATTAATAGTATCTCTTAATGCATACATTTTCTTGTCTGCTGGAGCAAGGTTTGTTGTTTGTCCTATTATACTAATTCCTATCTTTTTAACATTGTTTATAAATTCCATTATATCTATTTGTGTTCTATAACCTGGAATAGACTCTAGTTTATCAACTGTTCCACCTGTAAAGCCTAGTCCTCTTCCACTCATTTTTGCAA
Source organism: uncultured Clostridia bacterium (assembly GCA_947588635.1). Taxonomy (GTDB): domain Bacteria; phylum Bacillota; class Clostridia; order TANB77; family CAG-508; genus CAG-452. Next base: position 27,858 of record CANPYN010000006.1, on the reverse strand, counting down.
CTGGAATTCCAAGTGATGCAATTGTTGGTAATAATATTAATGTTATTTTATCTCCTACACCACCTGTTGAGTGTTTATCTATAACATTATTAGATATCTCAGATAAATCTAAAATATCACCAGAACTTGCCATTTCTAATGTTAGATTAGTAGTTTCTACTTCATTCATTCCATTAATATACATTGACATTATTAATGCTGCTGCTTGATAATCTGTAATAGTTCCATCTGTATATTTAGATACAAAATAGCTTATTTCTTCTTTACTTAATTCTTTCCCATCTCTTTTTTGCCCTATTATTTCTTGAATATTCATAACTGGAAATCCTCCTATATAAAATTCTTTGTAAATGTTTTTCTGTGTAAGTTACATATTCCGTATTCTTTTATTGCTTGTATGTGTTTTGCTGTTCCATATCCTTTATGGGTCCCGAATCCATACTGTGGATAAACTTCATCATATTCTCTCATTATTCTGTCCCTTGTTACTTTTGCAATAATTGATGCAGCAGAAATACTATATATTTTTGCATCTCCTTTTATAACCGATATGTATTTAATTCCTCTTGTATCTATTTTATCTAATGCATCAACTAAAATTATATCTGGTTTTATTTCTAATTTATCAATAGCCATTGTTAATGCCTTTTTTGTAGCATTTAATATATTTATTTCATCTATTTCTTTTTCATCTACTATTCCTGTGCTCCAGCTAATTGCTTCATTTGTAATTTTTTCATAAAGCATCTCTCTTTTAGTTTCGGATATTTTTTTAGAATCATTTACATATTCTATAAATGATTCTGGTTTCATAATAACACATCCTACAACAACTGGGCCTGCCAAAGGACCACGTCCTGCTTCATCTATACCAGCTATATATTTTATTCCATCATTGTATAACTTTTTTTCAAATTCTTTTAATCTATTTAATCTTTCTATTTCTCTATCTTTCATATATTTCTTCCTTTTAAATATCTTGCATTTCTGATAAACTATACTTTCCTTTATATCCTTCTATATAGTACACTTCACATTCATTTGGATTACTTAAGTCATAATATACTACATATTTATCTCCTTCTATTGTAGATAATCCTTGACTATTTAAGTCATCACTACTCCATTTACGAACCTGTTCATTTTCTTTATCTGATAAGTTTAATTTTTGTATTTCACTCTCTGATATTTGAGTACCCACTAAATTCTCTATATCTTTAAAATTATATTGTTCAGCAACTATTTTTGCTTTTGTTTTTATAGATATCATATCTGTTTTTATATCTTCTAGTTTAGCAGTTTCTACAGCATCCCCTCCGAAATGCAATCCTACTCCTACAAGTATTAACATTATGATAATTGTTATAACTAAAGCCACTAATGTTATTCCTTTTTCTATCTTTAAATTCATTCTTTCAACTCCTTAAAAATTTACTTCTTTTCCATTTGATTTTTCAATAAAATAGGAAATATTTAATATACTGATTTTAATTATATTGTTCTTATATAGTAATATAAACATACTTTCTAAATTACATTTATTATATTATATGTCCAAATCTATTTCAATACAAATTTTATATATCTGTTTTATAAATTTTCAGTTTTTTTTAAGATATCTATTGTATGATAAGCTTGATTTGGGTTATTATTATATTATATATTTGTTAATAAGGAGGTCTTTTTTATGAGTGACAATGATGATTTTTACAAAAAGTTTAGCTCAGATTCATCAAAATCTGGAGGTTTTAAATATAATGTTTTTGTTCCTTTTATATCAGGTGTCTTTGGTACAATACTTGTAATAGGTTTATCTTTTGGTATACCCAATATAAGAAAATCATTGACTTCTTATAAATCAGATAATGATACTGTTTCTGGCAGTAATCAATCTTCTAATACTGGAGTGGTAGATTTAGTATCACTTAATAATTATTCTGACACAGCAGTATATGCTGCAAGTAAAGTTTTACCTTCTATAGTTGGTATTAAAGTTGAATATACTGTCACCTCTAACTTTATGCAAGGTTTATCTCAAACGGCTCAAGCAGAAGGTTCTGGTATTATAATTAGTAATGATGGATATATCTTAACAAATAATCATATTATAAACTCTTCTGATTCGTCTATATATTATGAAGTTTCAGAAGCTGCAAAGGTATATGTATACTTATATAATGATGAAACACCTTACGAAGCTAAAATAATAGGTAAAGATAAGGAAACAGACCTTGCCGTTATAAAAATAGATAAAAATGATTTAACAGCTGCAGAACTTGGTAATTCCGATTCTATCAAAATAGGTGAGTTTTCTATGGCAATAGGTAATCCTCTTGGAATGGGAACAAGTGTTACATCTGGAATAATAAGTGCTGTAAATAGATCTGTTACTAGTGAAGATGGAACAACATATAATTTAATTCAAACAGATTCAGCTATAAATTCTGGTAATAGTGGCGGTGCCTTAATAAATGCAGAAGGAAAAGTAATTGGTATAAATACATTAAAGTTATCTGGTACTGGAATTGAAGGAATGGGATTCGCAATCCCAATCAATGATACCATAGATATATACAATCAATTAATAGAAAAGGGTAAAGTTTTAAGACCATATATAGGAATTGGTGGTAGAAATTTAGATGAAGTAACTGCTAAGCGCTATAATTTACCTGCTGGAATATATATTCAAGAAATAAATTCTAATAGTCCTGCATCATCATCTGATTTAAAACAAGGAGATATAATTACAAAAATAAATGGAAAAGATGTTAAGACAATGGATGAATTGAATGATATAAAAAATAATAAGAATATAGGTGATGAAATTACTCTTGATATATACAGAAATGGAGAAACAAAACAAGTAAAAATAACTTTAGGTGAAAAACCTTAAAAAAATCCGGCTAAGCCGGATTTTTTAATATTAAAGTTAAATACACTTATCAAAATATAACTAAATCCATTTCACTTGTAAAATTATTATTTCCATAAGCATATACTAAATATAAATAGTTATTTTTTCCTAGAAAATAGTTTGGTGTATTTTCTATTTTATACATTTCATCTTCTTCATTTCTTATATAAACATTGTATCCTTGTTCACTAATTGTTTTCATTTGTGTATTTTGTTCTTGTATTTCTTCTAAAACTTTTTTTTCTACATCTTCCTTATTTAAGTTTTTATAATTTAGAATTTCATCTATAGTAACTAATTTATTATTATCTAAATCATAATTATATGTTTGTATAATATCTCTTTGTGGATTTGTTCCATCTTTATATTTACATCTAATTACTAAAGATAAAATATTATTATTGACATATACTACATAATCTAAATTAAATATTGTATTAGAGGTAGAGTTGTTCACAATATTTTTAATAGTATTTGCAAATGTATCAAATATTTCTTTATTTATTTGCTTTGTAACTTCATTTTCTATTTTAAATTCTGGTATTTTTGCATTAATGCTATAATTTTTTCCTTCTTCTGGTTTAATGTCATATGCGCAATATACTATGTCATTATATTTTATATCTTTCTTTGCAGTTGCTTCTATATTTATATTATTTGTAAATATATCATTAAAATTGCTTTGTAAATCTTCATAATTATTATCTGATTCTTGTTCTTTATTATCCATAACATGCCTATTAGTTATCTGTGCATAAACACCTATTGCAATTGCTATTGCACATGTTAATACAATAACTGAAATCATTATAATAATTTTATTTTTTACAAAAAAACTTTTTATGTTTTTCATTTGTTCTCCTTTCTGCTGTTGTATGATATATTTTAAGTCTAATATAGAATACATTATAACATTAATATTTAATAGATTCAACTTTTTATTGTTGTTTCTTGACTATCAGCAAAATTTAATGTATTATAATAAATATACTTATATTAAGAAGGCAGGAGATATAATATGTTATGTTCTAATTGCCATAAAAATATGGCTGTAATTTTTACTAAAAAAATCGATGGTGATAAAAGTTCTATGGAAGGACTTTGTTATAATTGTGCAAAAGAAAAGGGAATTAATCCCCTAGAAATACTTGCAAAGCAAGCAAACCTTTCTGAGGAAGAACTTAATGATATGTCAAAACAATTTGAAAATTTATTTGATGATTTATCAGAAAATATTAATATAGATGAATTAAATGAAGAAGATATAGAATCAGGTGGCGGTGTACCATTAGGCTCTATTTTTTCTAACATGTTTGGAAATAAATCTTCTGAACCAAACAGTAAGGAAGATAACAATTCTAAAAAGAAAGTTAAAACCGAAAAAAGACCAAAAGAAAAAAAGAAAAGTTTTCTAGATATCTATGGAACCAATTTGACTAATAAGGCTAGAAAAAATGAATTAGATATCGTTATTGGTCGTGACAAAGAAATTGAGAGGGTTATTCAGATATTAAATAGACGTTCTAAAAATAATCCTTGTTTAATAGGTGAACCTGGTGTTCGGAAAAACAGCAATTGCACAAGGTTTGGCTATTAAAATCGCTCAAAAAAAGGTGCCTGCAAAATTATTAAATAAAGAAGTGTATTTGCTAGATATGACAGCAATTATTGCTGGAACACAGTTTAGAGGTCAATTTGAAGGAAGAATGAAAACATTAATTGATGAATGTAAACAATCTGGTAATATTATTTTAGTTATCGATGAAATACACAATATAATTGGAGCTGGTGACGCAGAACATTCAATGAATGCTGCAAATATTTTAAAACCTTCTCTATCAAATGGAGAAATTCAGCTGATTGGAACTACTACTTTAAAAGAATATAGAAAATATATAGAAAAAGATTCAGCATTAGAAAGAAGATTTCAACCAGTTATTGTAGAAGAGCCTAACATAGATGATACAATTGAAATTTTAAAAGGAATAAAAAAATACTACGAGGATTTTCATAAAGTAAAAATTTCTAATGATGTTATTGCTCAAACTGTTAGGATGTCCGAAAAATATATACATGATAGATTTTTACCTGATAAGGCAATTGATATTCTTGATGAAGCCTGCTCAAAAATTAATCTAGATAATAAAGAGTTATATGAGTTAGAAATATTAAAGAATAGACTTGCAAAAATTCAAGAAGAAAAAGAAGAAGCTGTCGAATCTGATTCTATAGAAGATTATCAAAAAGCTGCTGATTTAAAAACAGAAGAATGTAATATATTAGACCGTATAAATGAATTAAATGATAAGCTTGAATTGACTAGTCTCACCGTAAACGATATTGCTGAGGTAATTGAACATTCTACCAAGATACCTGTTAAAAAGATTACAGAAGCTGAAACTGTTAAATTACTAAATCTTGAACAAAATTTGCATAATAGAATAATAGGTCAAAACGTTGCAGTAGAGGCAGTTGCCCGCGCTATTAGAAGAAATAGAGCTGGACTTCAAAGTACAAAAAGGCCACCTTCATTTATATTTGTTGGTCCAACAGGTGTTGGAAAAACTGAACTTGCTAAAACTCTTGCATATGAAATGTTTGGAAGTGAAGATTCAATAATTAGAGTTGACATGTCTGAATATATGGAAAGTCATTCAACATCTAAGTTGATTGGTTCTCCTCCAGGGTATGTAGGATATGATGATGCAGGACAATTAACCGAAAAGGTAAGAAGAAAACCTTATTCAATAATTCTTTTAGATGAAATTGAAAAAGCTCATCCAGATGTATTTAATATTCTTCTCCAAGTATTAGATGATGGAAAACTTACAGATAACCAAGGAAATACAGTTAGTTTTGAAAATACTATAATAATTATGACATCAAATGCTGGATCAAATTTAAATAATAATTCTATCGGTTTTGGAAAGCAAACTTTTGATAAAGGGAAAATTGAAACTGCTTTAAAAGATACATTTAGACCAGAATTTTTAAATAGAGTTGATGAAATAGTTGTGTTTGATAGTTTAACTAAAGAACAATTATTACAAATTATAGATTTATTATTAAAAAATACGTCTTCAGCATTGTCAGACAAAGACATAAGTTTAGAAGTATCTTTAGAGGCTAAAAATTATATATTAGAAAAAGGAACAGATTTAAAATATGGAGCAAGACCTCTAAGACGTGCAATTCAAAGGTATATAGAAGACCCTATTTCTGATATGATTTTAAAATCAGAGGTATTGCCTTGTCAAACAATTAAAGTTGATTATAATGAAAATAAATTAATATTTAATACAAAATAATTTATGGAGGAAATATGTTTAAACATGTACCAAATATTTTAACAATTATACGTTTTTTATTAATACCAATAATTATATCTCTTGCATTTAAACATAATTATATTGGAGCAATAATAGTCCTTACAATATCTGGATTCACAGATGTACTTGATGGTTATATTGCAAGAAAATTTAACTTTATAACCGATTTTGGAAAACTTATGGATCCATTAGCTGATAAAGCAACTCAAGTAGCTCTACTTGGTACTTTAACCTTACAAAAAATCATTCCTATATGGATTATAGTTATTGTCATTATAAAAGAATTCTTAATGATTTCTGGAGCTTCTTTTCTTTATGGTAAAGAATTAGTAGTATCTAGTAAATGGTATGGTAAACTTGCAACAGTATTGTTTTATATTGCAATTGTCTGTTCATTATTTACCGAATATTGGAATGGTCCATTAAAAGAGTATATAAATTATAATCTACCAACACTACCAGAATTTCATACATGTATATATTATCTTGCAATACTTACTACAATTTTTTCTTTAGTAATGTATGTTAAGGCATTTTACTTACAAGGATATTTAAAGAAAACAATGGAACAAAATAAAGATAAATCAATTACTAATACTACTAAATAAATCCTTTGAAAATATGCAGACAAAAATATTATGAATCAACTAGCAATTATAAAACAAAAGTAATTTATTGATGTACACCCCAAATGTTAGACAAAGATCTAATATTTGGGGTGCATTTCATTATTAACTAAACGGTTTTTATATTATTATATATTCTTATATTTTCTATATTTAATATAAGATACTGTTGATACTGCTCCAATAATAGAAATACCTATTATGATTGCATAATTTTTCATACCTGTATAAGGCATTTTCTTTATTGACACTGTTCCATCTGTTACTGTAATTTTTTGATTTGCTGTTTTTGTAACTCCTCCCTCTGTGTAACTTACTGTTACCTTTTCATCTGAAGTTTTTAATGCTCCATTTGGTTCAACTGTATAATTTGTTACTTCTTTACTAGTTCCATCACTGTATTTTGCTGTAACTTTCATACCTGTTTTATCAAATTTCTCGTCTGTTTTATATGTAGTTTTATCTGGTTCTTTTGTTATTTCAATACCAGTTAATACTTTTTCTTCTGGCGTTGGAGCTACTGGTTCTTCTGCAATTGAAATTTCAACTTCTTTTGAACCTAATTCATAAGTTTCTGATCCATCAGTATCAATATATATTCCAGAAGCAGTTACTTTTGCTGTTGTTCCTCTTTCTGCATTGTCTTTTACTTTAAAAGTTAAATTAAATACATCTCCTGATGTTATTTTATTACTTGAAGTATTGCTAAGAATGTTTGCCGTTAAATCTGTTTCTCCTTCTATTTTAACCCATTTTGTTGTATCTGTTACTGCTATAGAATTTACTAATTCTAATTTATCTTCATCATAACTAATTACTGTTTGTATTCCGTTTATTCCTTCTTTACATGATGCCTCAAATGTTACTGTAAATGTTTCTCCTGGGTCAAGTTTTGTACTGCTCGTTTTTAACTTTGCTGTTGCATCAGCTGCATTTACTCTTAATACTACTCCTATTCCTAAAAATACTATTAGTAGAATTGATATTATTCGTTTTTTCATCTTATGTATCCTCCCTTTTTAATTTCCTATCTAATATAGCTTCTTATACTTCTATTATATTAGTTTATGTTTTCAAAATCAATATATTTAATTAAAACATAACACAACTGTAATAAAATTGTAATATCATTGTAAAATTATAAAATATTTATTTTACCTAATCTATATTTGTTTATTTGTAATATGTCCATAAAGTCTACCTTTCCATCTCCTGTTACATCTCCCGCAGTTAAATATGGTTCTTCCAATTTTGCTTTATTTAATCTGTGTTTGTTTATTGCTAATATATCTTTAAAGTCGACTTTACCGTCTCCATTTGCATCTCCTTTTAATATTTTTTCTGGTTCAGAATAATATATTGTTATTTGAGAACCAGCTAGTGACCAATCACTAATGGCATCTTTTATTGTTATTCTTGCAACAGGTGCACCTTCGTCTAGTATTATTTTTGTTCCATCATCGCTTATCGAACAATTTTGAAATATAAATTCATTTTCTGTATATCCTACACTATTTTCATCTCTTGCTTGTATCAATAATTTAGGCAAATCTATGGTTCTTGTATTAACATTCATCGTTATTTTTTGTTCATTAACTCTAATACTACTTATTGTCATTTCATCTAATAAACTAATATCTTCAATTCTATTATTACTTAGATGCAACCATGTTAGATTTTCAAAATTTTTTAATACTGAAATATCTGATATATTATTATCCTCTAAACAAATTTCTTGTAATTTTGGTAATTCAGATAATATGCTTATATTAGTAATGCCATTATTTTCTAAGTTGATTGTTTCTAAATTTTTTAAATATTTAAGATTTTGTAAATCATCGTCTTTTATATTGATATCCTCTATTTCAAGGCATCTTAAGTTTATTAATGGTTTTAATGGTTCTATATTACTAATTTTTAATCCTGACAAATACAAGTATTGTAAATTATGCAAATTTCTCAATGCGGATATATCTGTTACTGGATTAGTCAAATTTGTTCCTCCGCCTGAACTACCTCCTAAACCTTCATTTCCCATATAGTATTGGCTTAAATATAAAGTGTCTAAGTTGACTAAATCTCCAATACTCGATATATCTTTAATTTTATTACCTGTTAAACAAAGATTCCTTAATTTAGTTAATGACTTTATTTTTCCTATATCTTCTATTTGATTATCATATAATTGTAACGTTTCTAAGTTTGTTAATTTTGCAATAGAATCTATATTAGAAATATTATTTGAATTTAAATTTAATATTTTTAAATTTGTAAATTTTTCTATTCCATTTATATTTTCTATTTTCGTTGTGGGTGTATTTTGATTGGATAAATTTAAAAATACTATGCTGTCTATATTATCCTGCGTCATTTTTATTGTCTTTTTCTCTTGTTCTTGCACACTTATCTTATTTTCTAATTCTTTTGAACTTACTATTTTGTTATACATATTTTCATCTTCAAATGTTATTTCTACTAATTCTTCCTGTGCTACTGATTTTATTGTTAATGCGTTTTCCCATATTATAGTTAACATTGGCAGCATTATTTGTAATATTAAGATTACTGCTAGCATTAATGATACTTTTTTCTTCATTGGTTTTCCACCTTTCGCTTGTTTGTTGGGCGTACAGAGCCGTCCGCCCCCACATATACATAATCGGTTTCTTTTTCTCGGGCAGATATGGAATCTGTCCCTACAATTTTACCTAATATCTTAATATTATCTTTACACATTTTTTTTTATTTGTAAATGGAACATTTTTCCCCTAATACTAAAATTTTACTCAAATCCTTTACGGAAGCCATTTTTCCGACCTTTCAATGATATTTTATGTCATTTTCATTACATTTTTGTTACTATATAGTTTCTTATATAGATTATCTTAGGGATTAAGAACACCAGTGGGCTTTTTTGATGTCAGACTATTTAAATTTATTTTAAAGCCCACGCTCGTTGTTCGCCCGCCAAAATTTTGAAAAAATTTTGTGTGGAATATTTGCGAAGCTTTGTTGAATAGGGAATTTTTCTATACAACAAAAAACTCAGTTAGTTTAATATTTAAACTAACTGAGTTTTTATTCATTAATATTATCTTATTTATTCAAAATCCTCTAGTGTTTTATTCAATTCTTTATCTGTACAAACTTTAATTCCATTTCTAATTTGTTCCAAATCTTCCTCTGCTAAGTATTCTGTAGAAATATCTGTTGTATTATAAATTTGTGCATTATCATTTTCATCTAATTTATATATGGTTATATAACCATTATCTTCTTTTAAAAGATAATGTTCATCACAAAATTCATCTACTTCTTTATATAAAACTATTTCTGTAGGTGTAAATTTTTGTACTTCCCAATCACTAAATTTTTCTTTCAATTCTTCCTCTGTAATATTTACTTCTGTTTCCTCAATACTTTGCCTACTTTCAATTAAATGCCCACAGGCTTCATGATACACTTTTAAAGTTATTATACAATTTGGAGAGGTTTTTTCTTCAGAATTATTTGTAGTAATTAAATTCGCTAGTTCTTCTTCATCTAATTCTCCTATTGCAGTACATTCATCTTCCACCTTTTCTGCAATATAATCTTTTTGTTCATGAGTAATTCTATTTAATCTATATAAATAAATACCTGTTAGAAATCCTAGTATAATTCCAATGGTTATTATAGTAATAATTGTATATTTTTTCATTTTACCATCACCAATTTTATCTTTTCCAGCATTTAGATAAAATATACAATTATTTATCTTAATTTTCCTTCTTTGTTTACTCTAATTTCTATTTCTCCCATTATATCTGTTCTATATATTTTGCAATTTATACTTTTTAATCTTTCTAATACTTCTTTGTTTGGATGTCCAAATTTATTATTTTTTCCTACTCCTATTAATGCAATTTCAGGGTCTACAGCATTTATAAAATCTTGACTCGAAGATGTCTTTGAACCATGATGTGCTATTTTTATAATATTACTTTTTAACTCATTATTTTTATACATATTTAAAAGATTTTGTTCTGATTTCTCTATATCACCTGTAAATAAAATTGAAAATTTATTATATGTAATCTTTAAAACTATAGAATTATTATTTAAATCGTCATACTCTAAATTTTCGGGAGGATAAAATATTTTTAAATTTATATTTGTATCAATATTTAATTTATCTCCTTGTTTTACAAAAGTGACTTTAATCTTTCTTGAATTTATGATATTAGCTATATTTTTGTACTCATCGCAAAAATATGCTTGTTTAGATATTAAGATATTCTTTATATTTAATTTTTGAATTACATCTATTAGTCCATTACAATGGTCACTATCAAAATGTGAAATTATTACATAATCAATACTTGTTATTCTTCTATCCAATAAATAGGATAAAAGTATATCTGTTTTTCCTTCTCCTCCGTCTATTAATATTTTTTTATTGTTTGGTGTAATAATTAGACACGAATCGCCTTGTCCTACATCAATAAAATATATTTTTAAGTCTTTCGGAATCAATAAATAGAAAAATGAAACTGTATTGAACAAAATTATAATAATTGTAATAATTGACAAAAAAGCTTTTATATTTTTTCTTTTTAATATTTTTTTTTGAAATAATCTTAAATTTGTTTTCGAATTATATATTGTAAAAATATAATTCAACATTAAAACTATACAATATATAAATATTATTGAAATTAAATATGGTGTTTTTATTAAAATACTGCTTAAAGGAAATTTTGCAATAAAACTAGAAATTAATATTAGTGCTTTAAGGCTCAAATTTAAAGGTATTGCAAATATTTTTGCTAAAGAAAAAGAAATTAGGGATACAAAAATTGTGATAAATCCTAAAATTATATTTATTCCTAAAAACGGAGTTGCTAAAAGATTTGAAATAAAAAATGTTAATGAGACGGTATTAAATCTAAATGCCATTATTGGCATTATCATTATTTGAGCAGATATTGTAACTGATAGGATTTTTGATATTTTGTTATGTATTTTTATTTTGTTCAAAATTTTTTCAATATTTTTATTAAACAATATAATTCCAATTGTACCTAAATATGAAAGTTGCAAACCTACTTCATTAATAGAAAATGGATTTATTAACAAAATAATTAATAATGAAATTGATATTGATGTATAAAAATCATTCTTTCTATATATTAACCTTCCACCTAAAACTATTATACTCATAAAACATGCTCTTGTTACAGAAACAGTAAAGTTCGTTATAAACATGAATAAAATTAAGACTAATATTGTAATAATATATATACATTTTTTTGGCGTTTTACTTTTACTTAATATGTATGTTATCCCCATTATTATATATGCTGTGTGTGCTCCAGATACTGAAAGCATATGTGATAAATTACTAATTTTAAAGTTCTGTATTATATCTTCTGATATTTCCGATTTATCTCCAATTAATATACCAATTAACAATTTACTTGTTTCCTGTGGTAGAAGTTTATCAGCTGTATTTATTATTTGATTTCTTATTTTATTAGATAATAGAAGAACACTGTTCAAGTTGTTTTTTTGAATAATCCCTATACTATTAGCTTTAATACTTCCATATATCTTTTTTGTTTTTAAATACTCTCTATAATTAAATCCTTTATAATTTCTTGCTACATCTGGTTCTATATACTCTCCACTTATTTTTATTAAGTCTCCGTAGTTTAATTTTTGATTCTTTTTATTTGCTAATAAATAAAATTTTTTACCACTATACTCTCCTTCTTTAATTTTTATTATATATGTATAGTTATATTCTTTTTCTAATACATCTCCGAACTACTATAGCTTCTGTTTTAATCGTAGTTGGTGGGTTTTTATAAAAATTATTATATTTTGAATTTAAGTATAATAGATAAGTATTAGAAAATAATGAAGATACGATTACAAGAAAAATAATATTATTATTAAAAATTACCTTTAAATATTTTAAGATTTTATATCTATTTATATTTAACTTATATATTATATAAATTAAATATAAAACAGGTAAAATAAAAGCTATACTTTTTTTAAAGTATAGCCCATAAATTATTCCTATTAAATATCCAAATGTACATATCATTATTGGTCTTTTAATTTGTTATCACTCCAATATAAACAAAGTTCCCCCTATTTTACTATTCTTCTTGCTGTATAATAATATCTATTATAATATCCGCTGTTTATACTATCTATTTTAACACCTGTTCTACTATTCTCTGAATGAATAAAATTACCTCCACCAATGTATATTCCAACATGACCTATAGTTCCGCCAGATCCATTATTAAAAAATATTAAATCTCCTGCGGATAAATTTTTTCTTGATACTTTTGTACCTGCTGTAGATTGTGGTTGACAAGTTCTTCCAATTGAATATCCACATGACTTAAACACATAATATGTAAATCCTGAACAATCAAATCCTGTTTTTGGACTTTCACCACCATAAGTGTAATTATATCCTATGTATTTTTTTGCAAATGAAACAATACTGTTTCCTGAAGATAAATTTGAAGTATTTGTTGATTTACTGCTATTGCTTTTTGTTTTTACACTAGATTTTGTACTTTTAGTTGATGACGTAGTATTACTTTTATTTGTACTTTCTTTTCTTTCTTTAGAAGAACTTCTGCTTGTAACATCTGCAACAGGATTATCTGATACTAAGGATTTTGATATATATCCTGTAATATTATTATATTTTATTTTATAGAAGTCTGATTCTTCTCCAATAATTGTTACTTCTGCATTTCTAAGAAGTGTATCTATTACATTTGAAGAAGTGCTAGCCTTTTCTCTTATATTAGCAGAATTACTTACATTTACATATCCTTTTTTATTTTCTACTGTTGCAGTAGTATTGTCTGTTTTATCTTCTGATACTGTATTTTCTGTTTTAGAATCGTCTGTTTGTACTGATGCTCCTGCACCATTTATAAAATATTTTCTTATCCATCCCTTATTTTTTCCATAAGTAATATTTACCCAATTATTTAGTTCGTAATTAACAGTTATTTCAGTATTTTTTTTGATATTTTCTATAACTCTTGCAGTAATTGATGGTATAGTATATATTTTTAAATCAGCCTTAACCTTTTGTTTTTGTGGATACTTATTTTCATTATTATTTGTATTTTCTTCAGTTTTATTTTGTTCTTCTTTAGGTTCCTCGGTAGGTTCTTCTTTTTCTTCTGCTTCTGCATCTACATACTCAGCAAATAAATAACCTTCATAATTATTGTATTTAACCTTATACCATTCTCCATCTTTTTCTAATATCTCTATTTCTTCTTTATCACTTACTGTAGTTATTGGATCACTTGATTTAGATGCTTTTTCTCTTAGTACTAAGCCATTTGGTGCATTTACTATTCCTATTGCTGCAAAAGATATGGTAGTAAATAAAATTAATCCACCGTATAGCTATTGTCCAAATTCTTTTTAAGTTATTCATTAAAGTCCTCTCCTTATAATTTTTTATTCGGTAATTATATAATCTTTTAGCAATTTTGTCAAGACTTGGTTATGTATACTATCTCAATTATTTAAATTTTAATTAAAAATGCCCCATAAAAAATGAGACATTTTTATATGTTTTGGGCAGAAATTCGTGTCTGCCCCTACAGCGTTTGCAGTTGGTTTATCCTTTATATTTTTTGTTTGTTGGTCGCCCTGGGGTGCGACCCCTACAGCATTTGCAATAGATTTGTTAATAGTTTTTTCTTTTTGGGCAGACAAAAGGCCTGCCCCTACGGTGTTTGCAATTGATTTGTTATTTGTCTCTTTCATTTGTTTTAACATGTGTTTCCTCCTATTCTTCTTTGGTTTTGTTATAAAGGTTCAAATATATTTTATATCTGTAGGGGCGGGCCTCGTGTCCGCCTACATTTCCATAAAAATACGATATTTATTATATTGAACCTTTTATCTGCCTGTCTACATTGGGAATTCAGAGCAGATCCATTTTCTTCGGGCGGACAGGGTCGTCCGCCCCTACAGTGTTTGTAATATATTATGTTTAATAATATTTATATCTTGTTTAATTTATTATAATTTTTTTGTTTTTTCTTGTCAATAGTTTTTTTGTTTGATAATTTACAAAAGTTAAAATATTGACAACAAAAAATAAAGTATATATAATAATTTTGAAAATGTATAAGATAGCATTTGTAATTAAGAAAAGCAAAGCTCTAGGGCAGTAATAGTTATATGAAAACAAAAGAAAAGGAGAAAATAAATGTTAAAAAAGAAAACAAAACTATGTAAGGAAATCAATACAAACATTGGTATTGTAACCCAAGACGACCTACACTTCGAAGAACAAACCCAAAATAAAAATTCTTTGAAGGCTTACTCAAATCTCACCTCAAAAAATGGAATAACTTTAATAGCATTAATAATCACTATAATATTAATGTTAATATTAGTTTCTGTATCTGTATCCATTTCTATTAATGGAGGCTTATTTTCAACAGCACAGCATGCAAAAAAAGAAACGGAAATAACACAAATTAAAAAAATGGTTGAACAAGACATAGTATCAAAACAAGTAGAAAATGATGGAAAGATTTCAAATGAAGATTTAAGAATAATTTTAGAAAAATACTTTGATGATGTTCCTAATCCGTTACCAGATGATTTATCAACTCTAGAATTAACAACAAATTCAGAATATGGAAAACAAAAAATAATAATAGGAGAAATATATAATGGTGGATTAATGCAAACAGCAGAAAGTCTAAATGTATCTAACTATGGGGAGTATGTTAATTATAATATTGACATAGATGGAGATGGTATTACTAGTGATGATTGGAGAATATTTTATACTGATAATGAGCATATATTTTTAATATCAGCAGACTATGTACCTAATTCCAATCCAAATTTAATAGAAGCTGTTAAAAAATCATCAATGAAAAATACAGAGGTAAATGGAGTAAGAAAATATTATTGTGATATTTGGGAAGAATCAAACCTCCCAACATATAATTGTAATATTGAAGGAAGCGAAGAATGTTCCTTTCCGTCACTATTTGAATTTACAGGATATGATATAAATGCTCATAAAGATAATCCAAATTCAAAATGTGTAGCAAGTTTATTATGTACCAAAAACTGGGAAAGCTTTATTGCTTATGGCGCCGAATATGCAATTGGAGGTCCAACTATAGAAATGTGGATTAATAGCTGGAATCAACATGATGGAAATTATATTAAATTGTATTGCAATAATACAGATAATAATGGATATTTTGTAGGAAATACTGACAAGCCAAATTCTACTAATATTAATATGCAATACGTTAGTGGGCAACCAGAAACAAAAGAAGGCTATTATGATGAATTGTATTTTCCACATAGGATTTCATATATGGAAGATAAAAATAATAATCAAGCATATACATGTCATACCTATTGGTTAGCTTCTCCAGCTGCAAATTATTCTGGTGAAAGTTTAATTCTCGCAACATATAATGGCTCACTAATTGCTTCTTGGCAAGCATTTAATGATGAAAATGAACAAACGAAAGGATATTCTTATGTTAGTGCTGCTTTGAGACCAGTAGTTTGTCTCAAAGCTGAAGTTGAGTTAATAAAACATGAAGGTAATACATACTATGATATAAAATAAAAAATATAATATAATTAAGCTAAATTAATTATGTGAGGTAAGTATATATAAAATTATTAATAAAAGTAAATCCATAGGAACTGAACAAAATAAGGGCGATTAATAAAGTAAATTAGTTTCACTTCATTAGTCGCTCTTTTTTTAGTATTTATTTATACTTTAGTTTTGTAGTCTTTTTATTATAGCATTACACTTTTTATATATTTCTTTTTCTTCTATTCCATAGATTTTTTTATTTTCCATTATAATCTTCCCATTTACAATTGTTGTAAGTACATTATTAGGTCTAACATTATATACAACGTTTGAAAACACATCATTTACTGGCTCTGTCATTGTTGTTTCTAAATCTATTATAACTAAATCTGCTTGTTTTCCATTTTCTATACTACCAATTTTATCTTCCATGTTTAATGCTTTTGCTCCATTTACTGTTGCCATTTTAATAACATCATAAGCTGGTAGCAATTTTGCATCCTCATTAATACCTTTTTGAAGTAAAGCTGTATACGACATCGCACTAAACATGTCTAAATTATTTCCACTTCCTTGGCCATCAGTTCCGAATAGTTACATTTATTCTATTTTCCATAAAATCTTTTATTCTGGCAATACCACACCCTAATTTTAAATTGCTAACAGGGCAATGTGCTACACTTAAATTCAAATCTTTCAATTTGTTCATTTCTTCTGGTTTTACTTTTACACAGTGTGCAAGAACTAAATCCATACCTTTAAAATATTCTTGTAATAAATCAATAGGTATATTTGTATTGTGTAGTTTTTTAATATCTTCTAATTCCTTAGAATTTTCAGCAAAGTGCATATGTATATATAAATTATATTTTTTAGCTAGTTTAACTGCTTTTTCTACACACTCTTTAGTACATGTATACAAGGAGTGTATTCCTACATTTATTTTTACATTGTCACCCAATTCTTTATATTTATTTATTAACTCTTCTAATTCCTTTAATCTTTCATCTCCATCTTCGTTGATATCCATTAATGTTCTTGTACAATGTATTCTTAATCCCATTTTCAAAGTTGCTTTAATAATAGAATCTGTCATAAAATATTGGTCATTAAAGCAAGTAGTTCCACTTTTTATCATTTCAATACATGATAAAAGTGAAGCATAATATATATCTTCTTCGGTTAATTTATCTTCCATTGGCCAAATTTTATCATTTAACCATTCTTGCAAGCCATAACCATCTAATGTATCTCTAAATATGCTCATTGGAATATGTGTATGTGTATTTATAAGGCCTGGCATAACTATTTTACCATTTGCATCAATTATTTTGTCACAATTTTCTTGAGTTATATCTCTTTCAATTTTTTCTATCTTATCATTATTTATTAATATATCTATACATTTTTCGTATTTTTCTCTGTTTTCAGACATAGATATTAAATTACAATTCTTTATTAGTATTTTCATATACAATTACCTCACTCAATTAATTTAGATTAATTATATTATATATTTTTTTATATTTCAATTGAATAAATTGTAATTCGTTTGGATTTATCAATAATTTAATCTTTTAAGGAAAAAAGGATTTTGAGACATATCCTCAAAATCCTTTTTTAGTATAATTAAATTAACTCTTAAGCTAATTCAACTGTTGCTCCAGCTTCTTCAAATTTAGCTTTTAATTCTTCAGCTTCTTCTTTAGAAACTCCTTCTTTAATTGTTTTAGGTGCTCCATCAACTAAGTCTTTTGCTTCTTTTAATCCTAATCCTGTTGCATCTCTAACAACTTTTATAACTGGTATTTTGTTTGCTCCAGCTTCTTTTAATACAACATCAAATGATGTTTTTTCTTCAGCTGCTGCTCCTGCTGCAGCTCCACCAGCTGCTGGTGCTGCTGCTGCAACTGCTGATACTCCATATTTTTCTTCTATTCCTTTTACTAATTCTGATAATTCAACAACTGTTAAGCTGTCTATTTCTTCTAACATTTTTGCTATATCTGCCATTTTATTTTCTCTCCTTTAAAATTTAATTTTTGGTGCTTAGGTCACCACCCTATTTTTAAATTTTTTGTTTATCCTATCACTACTTTAGAATAGGTCATTTTTTTATAAAACAAATCAAAATTGGTAGATTGTGCATTTTTCAAGACAATAAAACCGGAAGCGTACTAAAGTACGTTGAGGATTTTATTAGTTGAAGAAAAATGTGCAAGGTGCCGATTTTCATTTGTTTTAAGCTTCTGCTGTTTGTTCCTTTTGCAATCTAACTTGATCTAATGCAACTGCAAGTTTTGAAATATTTCCAAGTAACGCACCAGCAAGCATGCTTATTAATGTTTCTCTTGATGGTAGTTTTGCAAGTGTGATTATTTCTTCTGTTGAAACAACCTTTCCATCTATGATACCACCTTTAATTTTATAGAATTCATTATCTTTTGCATATTCATAAATTGTTTTACATGCGTCAAGATAATCATTATTTCCTATAATAACTGCTGTAGGTCCTTCAAGAACATCTTCAAGTCCTTCTATTTTGCATTCTTCTAAAGCTCTTCTTGTTATATTATTTTTTATAACTTTGTATTCTACTTCAGATGATCTTAATTTTGCTCTTAAATCTGTTACATCTGCAACATTTATACCTCTGTAATCTGTTAAAAGTACAACTTTAGCTTCTTTTATTTTTTCTGCTAATTTTGATACTTCCTCTTTCTTTCGATTTAGAATTTTTTCACTAGCCAATATTTTCACCTCCCTTTAAGGTAATTACAAGGTTTGATGGACAAACCTCGGTACACGGGTATTTCTCATAGTTCGAGGAATGTCCCTCGTTTTATATATAAAAATTTAAAAACTCTGTTAATCCCACACGAGGAATTAACAGAGTTATATTACTCTTTTATTAATTACCTCGGTAGGGCTTATGCTTTTGCCTACTGTCTTTGGCACTATTTATTGTAAGTAAACACAGCTTATTATGCAATATAAATGCTTGGTCCCATTGATGTAGTTACTGCAACGCTTTTTATGTATTGACCTTTTGCAGCTGCTGGTTTTGCTTTTTCAATTGCTTCCATTACTGTATTATAATTTTCTAATAATTTGTCTGCTCCAAATGAAACTTTTCCAAATCCTAAATGTATAATGTTTGTTTTATCTAATCTATATTCAACTTTTCCTGATTTAATTTCATTTATTGCTTTAGTTACGTCCATTGTAACAGTTCCTGATTTTGGGTTTGGCATTAATCCTTTAGGACCTAATACTTTACCAAGTCTTCCTATAACTCCCATCATATCAGGTGTTGCTACTATAACGTCATAATCAAACCAGTTTTCATTTTGTATTTTTGGAACTAATTCTTCTGCCCCAACAAAATCTGCTCCAGCTGCTTCTGCTTCTTTAGCTTTATCGCCTTTTGCAAATACTAATACTCTTTGTGTTTTTCCTGTACCATTTGGAAGCACAACTGTTCCTCTTACTTGTTGATCAGCTTGTTTTGAATCCACACCTAGTTTAACATGTAATTCAACTGTTTCATCAAATTTTGGTTTTGGCATTTTACAAATTACATCTAATGCCTCTTTTGCATCATAATTTTTTGTTCTATCTATAAGTTTTTCACTTTCTAGATATCTTTTTCCTCTTTTCATTTTCTTTCCTCCTTTGGTAATAGCGGATATTTTTATATCCTCCCAATAATTTATATCAATTTTATTGATAACTTAATTACCTTAAAACGAATTAAAATTAGTATATTGTGCATTTTTCAAAACAATAAAACCGGAGGCGTACATAAGTACGTTGAGGATTTTATTAGTTGAAGAAAAATGTATAAGATGCTGATTTTTATTCGTTTTCATTTATTCTGTTACTACTACACCCATAGATCTAGCAGTTCCTTCAACCATACTCATAGCTGTTTCTAAAGAAGCTGCATTTAAATCTTCCATTTTTGTTTTAGCTATTTCTTCTACTTGAGCCTTAGTTATCTTAGCTACTTTTTCTTTATTAGGTTTTCCTGAACCTTTTTCAATTTTAAGTGCTTTCTTTATTAACACTGCAACTGGTGGTACTTTTGTTATGAATGTAAAGGATTTATCTTGATATACTGTTATTACAACTGGAATTATCATTCCTGGTTGATTTGCTGTTTTCTCATTAAATTCCTTTGTAAATTGCATAATATTAATACCTGTTGATCCTAATGCTGGTCCAACTGGTGGTGCTGGTGTTGCTTTTCCAGCTTCAATCTGTAATTTAACAATATTTGAAATTTCTTTTTCTGCCATTTTTCTCAATCTCCTTATTTAAATATTTATTATTTATTTAAACCCAAAACGGACTTAATTTTAATTACTTGTTTCCAAACAAATCAAAAGTGGTAGATTACTAGGCAAAATTATAATTAAATACCGGAGGTGTACATAGGTACATCGAGGATTTTAATTATAATTTTAACGACGTAAGATGCCGCTTTTCATTTGTTTACCTAAATCTTTTCTACTTGAGAGAACTCTAACTCAACTGGAGTTTCTCTACCAAACATAGAAACTAATACTTTAACTTTATTTTTTTCTTTGTTTATTTCTTGAACTGTTCCTATAAATGAAGCAAGTGGTCCGTTTACAACTCTTACTGTATCATTTACATCATAATCTACGTTTACAACAGTTGCTTCAAATCCCATGTTCCTTATTTCTTCGTTTGTAAGAGGTATTGGATCTGTTCCTGAACCTACAAAACCTGTTACTCCTCTAGTATTTCTAACAATGTACCAAGATTCTTCTGTTACAATCATTTTTACTAATACATAACCTGGAAATACCTTTTTTAGATTTGTTTTTCTTTTTCCATCTTTTATTTCAATCTGTTCTTCCATTGGAACAACAATATCAAAGAAAAAATCTTCAAGTTCTCTGTTTTTTATTGTTTTCTCTAAATCTGTTTTAACTTTATTTTCATATCCTGAGTATGTATGTACAACATACCATTTTGGTTCTGAATTTATATCTTGAGACATTATTTTAAGCCTCCTTACTTACTGTGCATTATTTACAGAAGCTCCATCTTCAACTGCATTAACATCTACAACGTTTTCTTCTGAATTTTCAGTATTATTAGTAGCATTTTCCGCTGAATTTTCACTTTGATTTATAGTATTTTCTACAACAACTTTGTTTCTTATATTTGATTTTAATCTATTTATTCCTTCTTGATTAAATAAATCAAAAACAACATCTAGAACAAAAACAATTACTGCTGTTATTAATACAATTACAATAACTGCCAAAGTTTTATTTGCCAATTGCTTTGGTGTTGGCCATACTACTTTTTTTAATTCTGCTTTAAAATCTTTGAAAAAATGCTTTTTATTTTTTACATCTTTATTGCTTTTTGCATCTTTAGCCATTTTATATCCTCCTTAAAATAGCTTTTATTTTGTTTCCTTATGAGTTGTTCTCTTCTTACAATATTTACAATACTTAACAACTTCTAATCTCTCTGTATTATTTCTTTTATTTTTACTTGTTGTGTAATTTCTTCTTTTACATTCTGTACATTCTAATGTTATACTTTCTCTTGGTCCTTTTGCAGCCATTTTTAGCTCCACCTCCAATTTTGTTTAGTGCGGGTTTTTAACGATGCGTTTTTTAAGCTATGCCTCCAATTAAGAAACATAGCTTATATAATTTATCATATTTTCTTATATTTGTCAACGTTTTTACGGATTTTTTTTACGAATTTAGTTACCAGTCAGACTAAAAATTAAAACAGTAGAAATTTTGTAGGGTCTTCGGCGCCTTTAAGCAACCCGTAAGAACTTTTACTATTTCTAATGTCAACTCTGATTGATAAGTTTCAAATTACAAATTTTTACAGTAAGTTTATTGACATAATGAATAAAAATTTGATTACTATTAGGAAGTTCTTACCTAAAAAGGGGCAACTTCAAATTAGGTAAAGTTTTGTAATATATTATCATTACAAACAACAATTTATTTATTGCTATTTTAATGTTTATAATATAATATTAATAGTCACAATAACTTACAACACATCTTCCATTATAATTTTCTACGTGTACCTCTACATTATCTGTAGTTATAGAATCATCCATTGCAATGTTATCTACTTGTGCAATATATGAAGAATCTGAATAAATTCCTTTTAAGCCAACACTTTTTACTTCAAATTGCATTCCAGTTGCGCCACCATCAAAATAGTATAGTAAATCATTTTGATTTTTAAAGTAATCTGTAAATTTTTTATTAAACCATTCTTCTGTAACATAATTCATCATTTCAGATTTATATTTTGAATATGGTATATTAGTTTTTATATATCCATCTTTTGTAGCAGAACCTTTATTTTTAACTGAATCTTCATTATTAAGTAAATTTAATTTTACTAACAATCCACTAGGTGACCCTGCTTTTACTCCTACTAAATCTAAATAATTTTGTAAACATTCTTTTACTTCTTCATTAGAAAATTCAGTATTCTTGTTTTTTTCTGTATTTTTTTCATCTGAAGTAGTTGATACTACTTCTTTGTTATTATTTACTTGTTCATTGTCTACTACGTTTTCATTATTTGCTACTTCGTTTACAATATTTTCTTTTTCATTAAATGCTTGTATTTCAGGTTCTTTGTTAGGATTTCTTAATAATGAATTAACATACAAACCAATTCCTAACCCCATTATTATAATTAATAATACCATTAAAATTATAAACTTACTTAAACTTATTTGGATTACTTTTTTACCGTTATCTTCCATTTTTATTTGTCTCCTTATTAATTTATTTTTATTTTTTATTCTATTGTTGTTGTAATCATTTTAGAAATGTATTTGCATGAACGGGTCGCCGAAGGCAGCGACCCCTACATTTATTCTACTGTTTTTAATCTTAAGTCTGACTAGTAACGTTTTTTGTTATAATTATTTTAGCAACTCCTTGTGAACGGATTGATCAGACCTCAAGGCTCCTACATTTTTTATGGTTCTACAGGCAAAGTTTCTATGATTCCCGAATTATATTTTTGAATCACAATCGCGTCTGCTACACTTATCTTTCCATCGCCGTTCACATCAGCTCTTTTCTTAGCTCCTTCGGGTAAATCTTCTATACCAGCTATGTAGCTTTGTATACACTTAGCATCTAATTCATTTACATCACCATCACAAGTTACGTCTCCGAACGGAATTTTACTACCTTCCACGTATTTTTTAAGATATTCCGAATAGCTTTCCGCATCGCTTTGTTTCATACTTTCTTCCATATCTGAATCATCAACAGAAGATAAAGGTTCATATACAGTTCCTGCAAACCATACTTCACCTGTTGCTTTATCTCTTATAATAAACATATATGGTTTTGTAAAATCAAGAGTAATTTTTTCTACAGGTACATCATATATATAATCAAACATACTACCAGCTCCTGCACCTCCTGCGATAGTTGATGCAGATGCTTTTATACCATCTTGTGTAAACTCAATATTGGCTTTATGAACAGCTTTTGCTATATGTGCTCCTTCATCATCAGTAATACCTTTTAAATTAGCTTTTTCGCTATCAAATACGTCTGTAACACCCATGCTGTTTAAATCTTCAATTAAATTTAAGTCATAATCAAATTTAAATTTAGGTATATATCCTGTTATTTGAGTAATAACTCCTTCTTTAAAGTTTTCGTTTTTTAATTCCTTTAAATTACTTATTATTTTATTAATATCTTCTGCAGTAATGTTATTTATATAGCTATCCAAATCTTCTTCTGGCATTATTGCAACATATTGTAAAGTTGTTCCATTATATTCTTTTAAATCTTTAGCAAATGCTTTTACATTTTCATCTTCATAAATTTCAAAATCTGTATTTCTATCTATACTTTTATAATTTGCATTTAATTCTCCAATATAATCATCTAAATAGTGTTTTACTATTGTTTCAATATCTTCTCCTTCTAAACTTACATATTCTCCTTTATCGTTATTATATCCAAAATCTACTGTACTGTCAGGATTTTCTTTTAGATATTCTCTTAATCTATCTCCAACAGTTTTTCTAATATTTTCTTCTCCTAAAGTCTTAACAATATCATAATTATTTATAGAAGCTATTATCCCCATTCCAGATATATTGCCCTCAACACCTTCAAATTCATTAGGTAATAGAACCACAGGAGACACCCATTCATAATTTTCATGTCTGTAATTTGTTCCATAATCAATTATACCGTCATCTCCATCCGTTTTTATAAATCTATGCTTCCACTCCATATCTATTGCTAATGCATTTACAAGTACATAATCTAGATTACTTAAATCTGATTCGCTTACCATATTATTAATAAGTTCAAGAGTTTTGTCACTAATCCATGAATTCATTTTGTTTGCTGAACTAAATGAATCATATACAACATCTGCATTATATTTATCTTTTAAATTATTTACAAAACTTTCTTTAATAGATGTTTTATATGTGTCTCTTATAAATAATGCGTTTGCAAATGACATATTTTTACTATTAATATATTTATTAGCTTTATATTCACCAATTAAGCTTGAAATTTGTTCTTTAGATTCTCCTTCTGTTCCTTCGTTAAGCATTGCTAATGTATATTTTATAGAAAGTGGACTATATATTTTATTTTCTTTATTATTTTCCAACTGTAAAAATCTTAAATCAAAATCTTCTAGTGAATTACTTTTAAGTGCATATCTAAAAGCTTTTTTTGTTTCTGTTGTATTTGTATTTATTTGCGTTTCTGCTATTATATCATTTTTCTTAAATTTAGTTGCATATAACCCTATTCCTAAAAATCCTACTATTACTAAAGAAGCTGCTATTGCAATAAATTTATTTAAACTAATTTTTATTACTTTTTTCTCATTGTTTTCCACATTAAATTCCTCCTTTATATTTTCAAATAATTTATTTGCTTTATTAGATATTTTTTTATCTTGTTGTAATTTTTCCTTAATAAACATGTCCTTTTTGTTCATTAGAATCCACCTCCTCTTTACTTAATATCTCATATAGCTTTTCTCTTGCTCTATATACTCTTGATTTTACAGTTCCTTTTGGTATTTCTAAAATGTTTGATATTTCTGCTACTGATAAATCGTTATAATAATATAGAACAGTTGTTATTCTTAACTCTTCCTCTAATCCACTTAAAGCTGTTTCTAAATCAGTTTTTATTACAATGTCTCTATCAAAGCTATTATGTACCTCTTCATCATAAAATTTAACTTTTTCTATTTTTTCATTATTTAACCTGTTTTTTGTTATAATGTCATAACATTTATTTATTGTAATTTTTATAACCCAAGTTTTAAAATATTTTTCATTTTTTAAGTTTTTAATATTTTTATATATACTTAAAGCTGTATCCTGAATTGCGTCACATACATCATCTTCATCTTTTAATATCGCTCTAGCTGTTTTATATATTGGTAATTTGTATTCTTCGATTAATTTAGCAAATGCTTCTTGATCGCCTTTTTTTATTTGTGCAATAATAGACATATTTATACCTCCATATTTATTAGACTTTTGTTTTTTTAATTTGGTTCATTTGTTTTATATTTTCATTTTATTTCATTATAATGAGCATGTCAATCATATTTTGCTATTTTTTTGAGCGTATTTATTATTTTATTAATAATATTGGTTAAAATTATATATGGTGATACTATGAAAAAAATTAATGATATTATTAAAGATTTCAGAGAAGATAATGATTTATCCCAAATAGAAGTTTCCAAATATTTAAATATTCCTCGTTCAACATATGGGCATTATGAAACTGGAAACAGTAAAATTCCTCTCGAAACTATTATACAATTATCTAAATTATATAAAATTACACCAAATGATCTCTTGGGATTTTCTAGTGATTTGGTAGGCACAGATATCTCTAAAGCTCATAAGTTATTTAATTTAATTCAAAAGGAAAATATTAATATAGATAAGCTAATTGAAATGATTAAACTTATTGAAAATATTAATAATTAATACTGTTTCCGTTTATTAGACTTTATTTTAATTAAATTGGTTCAAAAAAAGGATGTTTTTTCATCCTTTTTTGGTTTTATACATTTTCAAATTCATTTTTTCTTTTGAACTGAATATCCAAACTTACCTACTTGATTTCCAAGTTCAAAATATTTACCATTTGCGTATGCTATTAAGTCACACTTTGTTATATCAAAAGCACCTTTTTCATCAATATATTTTTCATCTGCATTAATTGATAAGACTTCTGCCATAAACATATGATGTGAACCTAGTTCCTTTATTTCTTTTACTTTACACTCTATAGATACTGGACTTTCTTTTATAGATGGACAATTTACAAAATTACATCTTTCTTTACTTAAATTCATCATTTTAAATTTATCTACATCTTTTCCAGATTTTACTCCGGCACCAGTCTGTTGCATATACTAAATCTTTATTAGTTAAGTTTACAACAAATTCACCTGTTTCTTTTATAATATTATATGAATATCTTTCTGGTCTTACTGATATATAGCACATAGCTGGATTTGTATTTAATATTCCTGTCCATGCTACTGTTATTATATTTGATTTTTCCATATCTCCACAAGAAACCATAACTGCTGGAATTGGATATATAAAAGTACCTGGCTTCCACATTACTTTTGACATCTAATCACCCTTTCTTTTATGATTATATATTAATTTATTCGCTTTTTCAATATTTATGATAAGTGATTTTATATAAATATATTAAGGGACAGACCTCAGTCTACAGTATTTCTCATAGATTGAGGCTTGTCCCTCGTTTTTAAGCATAAAAAAATCTGGCGATGACCTATGTTTCCAGCAGGGTAACCCGCAAGTATTTTCGGCACTGGCAAGCTTAACTTCTGTGTTCGGAATGGGTACAGGTGGTTCCTTGCCGTAATTATCACCAGAAAATTATTGTTTAGATGTTAGAAATTAGAAGTTAGAAATTTAGAAATTACATTTTCTATCTTCTCTTCTTTCATCTTTACTAACTCTTGTTTGATAGTATTTCCTATCACGTTTGATATTATACTATACTTCATATATTTTTTCAAGTACTTTTTTAGAAATCTTTTGCTATTTGTTCTAATCTCTATTCTCTAATTTCTAATTTCTAATTTCTATTTTAGTACACTGAAAAATATACAGATAAAGAATACCTTTGGTCAACTATTTGATTTCACCATTTACTTAACTCTTTCTTGAGGACATACCTAGTATTTTCTTTCAAAATTCTACTCTGTCCCTTTCTCTTGGTTAAGCCCTCGATATATTAGTATTGGTCAGCTTAATACATTACTGTACTT